>NZ_JASCPN010000012.1:0-105734 GCF_029960155.1 Pseudomonas sp. PS01300
GGCCAAGCCCGCTCCCACAGGGCCCTGGTAAACCTGTGGGAGCGGGCTTGGCCCGCGATGGGGCCGGCTCAGGCGCCGGACGTTTCAGCCCCTGACAATCTGGTTCTTGCCCTGCCGCTTGGCCTGATACATCGCCGCATCCGCCCGTGCGAACAGGCTGTCGAGCACTTCATCCTCCTCATCGATGCCGGTCAGCCCCTGGCTCACCGTCACCCCGAACACCTGTTCGTCCTGGCTGAAGCTAAGGCGCTGGATCTCGCGCTGCAGACGCTGCGCCACCTGCAGCGCCAGCTCCGGCGTGCACCCGGGAAACACCGCCGCGAACTCTTCGCCGCCAATGCGCCCGAACAGGTCGCCACGGCGCAGCACCGCCTTGCCGCTGTCGGCGATGCGTTGCAGCACCTGATCACCCGTCTGGTGCCCGTAGGTGTCGTTGACCTGCTTGAAGTCATCGATGTCCAGCAGCAGGAACGCCATCGGCGCCTGCTCCTGGCGTGCCTTTTCGAAGGTGTGGTGCGCGCATTCGAAAAAGTGCCGGCGGTTGCTGCTCTGGGTCAGCACGTCGGTGGTAGCCAGGCGCTGCAACTCGCCTTCGAGCTGCTTCTTTTCGGTGATGTCCTCGGCCATGCCGACCACGATCACGCCCTGTGCGCTGTCGGCCTGCTGGTTGATGAAGCACTTGTCGCTGAGCCAGCGCACCTGCCCGTCGGCGGCGATGATGCGGTACTCGCGGTCTTCCACCGCGCCCTTGACCAGCACCTCGGCCAGGCTGCGTTCGGCGTACTCCAGGTCGTCGGGGTAGATGCTGTCGCGCCACTCGTTGTGATCGGCCAGCAGCAGACCGGCCGAGCGCCCGAAAATCCGCTCGTAGGCCGGGCTCACGTACAGCACGCGCCGGGTTTCCCAATCCATGGCCCAGAGCACCGCGTTGACACTGTCCAGCAGCGAGCTGAACAGCTGCTCGCGCTCGCTCAGGCGCGCGACTTCACCCTGGGCATGCAGCAGGGCCAGCAAGGTGTGCGCGGGATGCGACGGTGGGCTGAACGACGGGGACGGCGGGTTCTTGTTGACCATGTGCACGAAGCGTCTCGAAAAGCGGAATCGAAAGGCGAAGGGCGTGCGGCCTGACACGGCCCGCCACGCGGGCGATATGCCAGTCAGAGTGAAATTCGAAGGGAGAGTTCCTCAGGCACGCCCCAGGACGGGGCGCGCCGATCAACGGCGTCAGGCCAGGGCAGGGCGCAGCGAATAGGTCTTGAGCTGTGCGGCGAAGTCGCGCAGCGACTGGATACCGCTGGCCTCGGCCTCGTGTACCCAGTCCTTCATCGCGGCCAGCATGTCGTGGCCGTTGGCACTGGTGCGTGCCCAGATCTGCTGCAGGGCCAGGCGCTTCTCGTAGATGGTCTTGAGTGCCTGGCTGTGCGCCAGCATCGACTCGATGCGCTGGTGGTGGCGGTCTTCGAGCAGGCTCGGCTCACGCGAAAGCAGGCGCTTGGCGCGGCGGAACTGGTGGCGCACCGAGTCGTCCACGCGCATCAGCTCCTGCTTGACCAGCGGCGCGATCACCAGCTTGCGGTACTGCGCCATGATCTGGAAGCGGTTGTTGAGGATCGCCATGGCGGTGTCCATGTCGAGCTGGCCCTTGCCCTCGACGCGGTGCGCGATGGGTGCCACGCGCTGCACCTTGGCCAGGCGCAGCCAGGTGAACAGCTTGATCCACGCCCAGCCCATGTCGAACTCCCAGCGCCTGACCGAAAGCTTGGCCGAGTTGGGGTAGGTGTGGTGGTTGTTGTGCAGCTCTTCGCCGCCGATGATGATGCCCCACGGCACCAGGTTGGTGGCGGCATCGCGGCATTCGAAGTTGCGGTAGCCCACCGCGTGGCCCAGGCCGTTGACCACGCCGGCGGCCCAGAACGGAATCCACATCATCTGCACTGCCCAGATGGTGATGCCGATGGTGCCGAACAGCAGCACGTCGATCAGCGCCATCAGCGCGATGCCGCCCAGCTTGTAGCGCGAGTACAGGTTGCGTTCGATCCAGTCCTCGGGGCAGTTCTTGCCGTAGATGCGCAGGGTCTCGGGGTTCTGCGCCTCTTCGCGGTACAGCTCGGCACCCTTGCGCAGCACCGTGGACAGGCCCTTGATGACCGGGCTGTGCGGGTCGTCGACGGTTTCGCACTTGGCGTGGTGCTTGCGGTGGATGGCGGTCCATTCGCGGGTGTTCTGCGCCGTGGTCAGCCACAGCCAGAAGCGGAAGAAGTGCTTGAGCCCGGCATTGAGCTCCAGGGAGCGGTGCGCGGAATAGCGGTGCAGATAAACCGTGACCGCGACGATCGTCACGTGGGTCATCAGCAGGGTGACGGCCAGCAGTTGCCAGGCTGACAGGTCGAGAAAACCGTTGTACCACATAGGCGGGTGGGCCCTCGTAAAGCGAAAGAAACAGCGCAAAGTATTATCCCTACCCTACTAAATAAAACCAGTCGGCGTTTTAGATAGGAGGTCACGGGATATTTCTACCCCTATAATGGCCATCATTTTGCCCTGGGTTCCAGCGACTCTATGTCTGTATCCGTTCGAGACGCCCTGCGTATGTCCGCGCTGTATCTGGTGCTGTCGGTCATGTGGTTGGTGCTGTCTGATCAAATACTGAGCAATCTTTTCGATGATCCCGCCCAGCTGGCACGCTGGGAGCTGATCAACGCCTACGCGTGGATGGGCTGCAGCGCTGCGCTGATCTTCGTGTCGCGCTGGCGCCTGCTCAATTTCATCGGCGTGGGCGCGCGCCTGCGCCGCGAGGACCGCGAGCGCCTGCGCATGGCCGCAGCGGTGTTCGACAGCACCCTCGAAGGGGTGCTGGTGAGCGACCGCGACGGCCTGATCGTGCACGTCAACCGGGCGTTCATGCAGATCACCGGCTACCAGAAGGACGAGGTGCTGGGCCAGCGCCCGAGCAAGTTCAAGTCGGGCCGCCACGACACCGCGTTCTACCAGCAGATATTCGCCACCCTGGCCGAGAAGGGCGAATGGAGCGGCGAAATCTGGAACCGGCGCAAGAACGGCGAGATCTACCCGCAGTGGCAGACCATCTGCGCCATTCACGACGACAGTGGCCAGCTGACCCACTACGTGGCGGTGTTCAGCGACATCAGCGCGATCAAGCACACCGAGCGCGAGCTGGCGCACCTGGTGCACCACGACCCGCTCACCGACCTGCCCAACCGCCTGCTGTTCAACGACCGGGTCAAGCAGACCCTGGCTGCGGCCCAGGCCAACAAGCGCGGCTGTGCCCTGTTGCTGCTGGACCTGGACCACTTCCAGAGCATCAACGACAGCCTCGGCCACAACACCGGCGACCAGTTGCTCAAGGCCGTGAGCGAACGCCTGCTGGCCCAGCTGGGCACCGGCATGACCCTGGCGCGGCTGGGCGGCGACGAGTTTGCCGTGCTGTCCGAGAACTGCGCCCAGGTCGGCCAGGCCGCTGCCCTGGCGCAAGGCATCATCGATTGCCTCAAGGAGCCGTTCGAGCTCGACCACCATCGCCTGTTCACCAGCGTCAGCATCGGCATCAGCCTGTTCCCCAGCGATGCGCTGAGCGCCGAGCAATTGCTGCGCAACGCCGACTCGGCGCTGTTCAAGGCCAAGGGCAATGGCCGCTCGGGGTACGCCCTGTACACCGAGGAGCTGACCGCCCATGCCCAGCAGCGGGTCGAGACGGCCGGCGAGTTGCGCCGGGCCCTGGAGCAGCAGGAGCTGCGGGTGTACTACCAGCCGGTGCACGACCTGCTCACCGGCGCCATGATCGGCGTCGAGGCACTGGTGCGCTGGCAGCACCCCGAGCGCGGGCTGGTGCCGCCGGGCGAGTTCATCCCGATTGCCGAACGCACCGGGCTGATTGCCGAGATCGACACCTGGGTGATGCGCCAGGCCTGCCAGCAGATGGTGCAGTGGCAGGCCGAGGGCAAGGCCCTGAGGTTTGTCGCGGTCAACGTGTCCAGCCGCCTGTTCGGCAAGCGCAGCCTGTACCAGCTGGTGGCCCAGGTGCTGCACGACACCGGGCTGGACCCGGCGCGGCTGGAGGTCGAGGTGACCGAAAGCGCGGTGATGGAAGACCCCGAGGTGGCGCTGGAGCAGTTGCACCGCCTGCGCGAGCTGGGCCTGCAACTGGCCATCGACGATTTCGGTACCGGTTACTCCTCGCTGCTGCGGCTCAAGCGCCTGCCGGTGCAGAAGCTCAAGATCGACCAGGGCTTCGTGGCGGGCCTGCCCCATGACGATGATGACGTCGCCATCGTGCGGGTGATCATCGCCCTGGCGCGCAGCATGGGCATGCAGATCCAGGCCGAGGGCATCGAAGAGGCCGAGCAGGCGCGCTTCCTGCTGGAGCAGCAGTGCGACATGGGCCAGGGCTACTGGTACGGTCGACCGGTGCCTGCGCAGCAACTGCGCTGGTCCTGAGGGCCCTTTCGCGGGGCAAGCCCGCTCCCACAGGGGCCGGTGGAGAACCTTGTGGGAGCGGGCTTGACCCGCGATGGGCTGCAAAGCAGCCCGCCTCTACACTTTTTAGTTATATAAAAATTCTTAAATAGTATTTTTAAGAATATTCCACCCTCTCTAAGATTGCCCTCAAGCCAGGCGCAGTCGTCCCCTTCAGATGCAGCTGCACGGCACCCCTTATTTCCAGGAGCACGAGCATGAGCGCATCTCTGCGTAGCGTTGACGGACAGGACGAAGCCACCATTCTGCGCGAGATCCAGAGCGCATTGCGCGACCTGCGTTTCGGCGCGGTGGAAATCACCGTGCACAACGCCCAGGTCGTGCAGATCGAACGCAAGGAAAAATTCCGCCTGCAGAATCCAGGCAACAAGCCCAGCTGATTCAGCCCTCTAATTAGAAAAAAATACGCCAATCGGGAGCTTCACCATGTCCATCCGCCGTTATGCCCTGGCCGCACTGGCCAGTGCCGTGTTTGCCGGTTCCGCCATCGCCAAGGACTACGAGCTGTTGAACGTGTCCTATGACCCCACCCGCGAGCTGTATCAGCAGTACAACGCCGAATTCATCAAGCACTGGCAACAGGCGCACCCGGACGACAAGGTCAAGATCCAGCAGTCCCACGGTGGCTCGGGCAAGCAGGGCCGTGCGGTGATCGACGGCCTGCGCGCCGACGTGGTGACCCTGGCCCTGGCCGGCGACATCGACGAAATCGCCAAGCTCGGCAAGACCCTGCCGGAGAACTGGCAGACCCGCCTGCCCGACGCCAGCACCCCGTACACCTCGACCATCGTGTTCCTGGTGCGCAAGGGCAACCCCAAGGGCATCAAGGACTGGGGCGACCTGATCAAGAAGGACGTGTCGGTGATCACGCCCAACCCGAAAACCTCCGGTGGCGCGCGCTGGAACTTCCTCGCCGCCTGGGCCTACGGCCTGAAGGCCGGCGGCAGCGAAGCCAAGGCCCAGGAATACGTGCAGGAGCTGTTCAAGCACGTGCCGGTACTGGACACCGGCGCCCGCGGCTCGACCATCACCTTCGTCAACAACGGTCAGGGCGACGTGCTGCTGGCCTGGGAAAACGAAGCCTTCCTGGCCCTCAAGGAAGACGGTGGCGCCGACAAGTTCGACATCGTCGTGCCGTCGCTGTCGATCCTGGCCGAGCCGCCGGTGGCGGTGGTGGACAAGAACGCCGAGAAAAAGGGCAATACCGCGATCGCCACCGAATACCTCAAGTACCTGTACAGCCCGGCCGGCCAGAAGATCGCCGCCGAGAACTTCTACCGCCCGCGTGACGAGAAGGTCGCTGCCGAATACGCCAAGCAGTTCCCTAAACTCGAACTGGTGACTATCGACAAAGACTTCGGTGGCTGGAAAACTGCGCAGCCCAAGTTCTTCAACGATGGTGGTGTGTTCGACCAGATCTACACGGCGCAGTGATGCGTGGCCGTTAGGATAATCGCCATTCAGTAGCCAGCATGGGCCCGGGATTCGTCTCGGGCTTCGTGCGTTAAACCAGGGACTTCTATGTCGCGTCGTATCTCCCCCGTCATACCCGGCTTCGGGCTGACGCTGGGCTACACCTTGGTGTACCTCAGCCTGATAGTGCTCATACCGCTGGCGGCCATGTTCATCCATGCCGCCCAGCTCACCTGGGACCAGTTCTGGACCATCGTCACCGCACCCCGGGTGCTGGCCGCGCTCAAGCTCAGCTTCAGCACCGCGTTCTATGCGGCGCTGATCAACGGCGTGATCGGCACGCTGCTGGCCTGGGTGCTGGTGCGCTACACCTTCCCAGGGCGCAAGGTCATCGATGCGATGATCGACCTGCCGTTCGCCCTGCCCACCGCGGTGGCCGGCATCGCCCTGACCGCGCTGTATGCGCCGTCCGGTCTGGTGGGCCAGTTCGCCACCGACCTGGGCTTCAAGATCGCCTACACGCCGCTGGGCATCACCCTGGCGCTGACCTTCGTGACCCTGCCGTTCGTGGTGCGCACGGTGCAGCCGGTGCTGGCCGACATCCCGCGCGAGGTCGAAGAGGCCGCCGCGTGCCTGGGGGCCAAGCCGCTGCAGGTGTTCCGCTACGTGCTGGCGCCGGCGCTGCTGCCGGCCTGGCTGACCGGCTTCGCGCTGGCCTTCGCACGGGGTGTGGGCGAGTACGGTTCGGTGATCTTCATCGCCGGCAACATGCCGATGAAGACCGAGATCCTGCCGTTGCTGATCATGGTCAAGCTCGACCAGTACGACTACACCGGCGCCACTGCCATCGGCGTGATGATGCTGGTGGTTTCCTTCATCCTGCTGCTGCTGATCAACCTGTTGCAGCGGCGCATCGAAACCCCGTGAAGGAGGCCTGACCCATGTCTGCATCATCTGTTGGTGTGGCCGCTTCGGCCAACGCTGCCCGCCGTGGCAGCGCGATTTCACGGCGCGTGCTGATCGGCCTCGGCTGGCTGATCTTCGCGCTGTTTCTGCTGCTGCCGCTGTTCATCGTGGTGTCCCAGGGCCTGAAGATGGGCCTGGGCACCTTCTTCGAGGCGATCTTCGAGCCCGACGCGCTGTCGGCGCTCAAGCTCACCCTGATCGCGGTGGCCATCTCGGTGCCGCTGAACCTGGTGTTCGGGGTCAGCGCGGCGTGGTGCGTGAGCAAGTACAGCTTCCCCGGCAAGAGCATCCTGGTGACCCTGATCGACCTGCCGTTCTCGGTGTCGCCGGTGATCGCCGGTCTTGTCTACGTGCTGATGTTCGGTGCCCAGGGCTTCTTCGGCCCGTGGCTGCAGGACCATGACATCCAGATTGTGTTCGCCCTGCCCGGCATCGTGCTGGCGACCATCTTCGTCACCGTGCCGTTCGTGGCGCGCGAGCTGATCCCGCTGATGCAGGAGCAGGGCACCCAGGAAGAGGAGGCCGCACGCCTGCTCGGGGCCAACGGCTGGCAGATGTTCTGGCACGTCACCGTACCCAACATCAAATGGGGCCTGATCTATGGCGTGGTGCTGTGCACGGCGCGCGCGATGGGCGAGTTCGGTGCGGTGTCGGTGGTGTCCGGGCATATTCGCGGGGTGACCAACACCTTGCCGCTGCATGTCGAGATCCTCTACAACGAATACAACCATGTCGCGGCCTTCAGCGTGGCCAGCCTGCTGCTGATCCTGGCGCTCTTCATCCTGCTGCTCAAGCAGTGGAGCGAGTCCCGCATTAACCGCCTGCGCCACAGCGCCGCGGAGGAATAATTCATGTCGATCGAAGTTCGTAACGTCAGCAAGCGCTTCAACGCTTTCCAGGCCCTGGACAGCATCAACCTGGATATCCACAGCGGCGAGCTGGTAGCGCTGCTGGGCCCGTCCGGCTGCGGCAAGACCACCCTGCTGCGCATCATCGCCGGGCTCGAGACGCCGGACCAGGGCAGCATCGTGTTCCATGGCGAGGACGTGTCGGGGCACGACGTGCGTGATCGCAACGTCGGCTTCGTGTTCCAGCACTACGCGCTGTTTCGCCACATGAGCGTGTTCGACAACGTCGCCTTCGGCCTGCGCATGAAGCCCAAGGGCGAGCGCCCGAACGAGACGCGCATTGCCGAGAAGGTCCACGAGCTGCTGAACATGGTGCAGCTGGACTGGCTCAGCGACCGCTACCCCGAGCAACTGTCCGGTGGCCAGCGCCAGCGTATCGCCCTGGCGCGGGCGCTGGCGGTAGAGCCCAAGGTGCTGCTGCTGGACGAGCCGTTCGGTGCGCTGGACGCCAAGGTGCGCAAGGAGCTGCGTCGCTGGCTGGCGCGGTTGCACGAAGACATCAACCTGACCTCGGTGTTCGTGACCCACGACCAGGAAGAAGCCATGGAAGTGGCCGACCGTATCGTGGTGATGAACAAGGGCGTGATCGAGCAGATCGGCTCGCCGGGCGAGGTATACGAGAACCCGGCCAGCGACTTCGTCTACCACTTTCTGGGCGACTCCAACCGCCTGCACCTGAGCGAGGACCAGCACGTGCTGTTCCGTCCGCACGAAGTGTCGCTGTCGCGGCAGGAGGTGGAAGGCCACCACGCAGCTGAAGTGCGTGACATACGCCCGTTGGGCGCGACCACGCGGGTGACGCTGAAGGTGGAAGGGCAGAGCGAGCTGATCGAGGCCGAGGTGGTCAAGGATCACGACAGCCTGACCGGGTTGGCCCGTGGCGAGACGTTGTTCTTCAAGCCGAAGGTGTGGCAGAAGGTCGGCAATATCTGAGGCCTTACGGGCCTCATCGCGGGTCAAGCCCGCTCCCACAGGTACTCCACTGCCCCTTGGATCAGTGATATCCCTGTGGGAGCGGGCTTGACCCGCGATGGGCCGCGAAGCGGCCCGCCTCACCACACCCCGATCTTCACCACGCTGTCCGCCTGCGGCTCCCCGTAGCGAAACCGCTCCCCCCGCCGCTCGATCTCCGCATGGCTGATCGTGGTGCGGCGCTTGAGCCCGCGCAGCCACTGCAACAGGTATCCCTGATGCACCTCGCGCACGCCGGCATGCGCCGGATCATCGCCCAGGTCGTGCCGCTCCTGCGGGTCTTCCTGCAGGTCGAACAGCTGCGCCCTGAAGCCGTCATACGCGATGTACTTGAAGCGCTCGCTGCGCACCATGGTCATGCGGCAACGGTCGATCGGCTGCCCCAGCCGCTCCCGCGCCGGGGTCTGGAACGCATAGTCGTACTCGGCAATCGCGTATTCGCGCCATCCCTGCGCCGTACCGTGCAGCAACGGTACCAGTGACCGCCCCTCCAGCCGATGCTCGGCCCCTGGCAATCCCAGTGCGTCCAGAAACGTCGGCAGCGCATCGATGGTCTCCACCAGCCGCGCATCCACCGTGCCGCGGGTGGCATCTGCCGCCCCACGCGGGTCGCGCACGATCAACGGCACTCCCACCGCCTGCTCCAGCAGAAACTCCTTCTCCCCCAGCCCGTGGTCGCCCAGAAAATCACCGTGGTCGCTGGTGAACACGATCAGCGTGTCGTCCCAGCGCCCGGTGCGTCGAAGCACTTCGAACAGCCGTCCGAGCTGGTCGTCCACCTGCCTGATAAGCCCCATGTAGGTGGGGATCACCTTCAGGCGCACCTCCTCGCGGGAGAAGTTCACGCTCTCCTGATGCTGGCGGAACGCGCCATACACCGGGTGATCGCTGCGCCCGCCCGGCACCGCCGGCAGCACCTGCGCCGCGCCATACAGCGCGTGGTACGGCGCCGGCGCGATGTACGGCCAGTGCGGCTTGATGTACGACAGGTGCAGGCACCACGGCTGCTCGCCCTGTTCGGTGATGAAGTCGATGGCGCGGTCGGTGGTGTACACCGTCTCCGAATGCTGCTCGGGCAGGCGCGTGGGGCGGTCGGCGTGGCGCATGTGCCAGCCGCTGAGCACCTCGCCGTCTTCGCCCTGCGCCGCATTGGCCCAGTCGTGCCAGGGGTTGTCGCCGCCATAGCCGTGTTCGCGCAGGTAACGGGTGTATGGCGCGCTCTCGCGCTTGTCGGCGAACTGCGGGTCGTCGGGGTAGATACCGTCATGGCGCACATAGGCTTCGAAACCCACTTCATCGAGCTGCCTGGCCATGTCGGCGTCGATGCCCAGCTGCTGCTGCGCCTGAAGGTTCGGCGTGGCGTGGGTCTTGCCCACCAGCGCGGTGCGGATGCCGGCCGGGCGCAGGTAGTCGCCCAGGGTCAGCTCCTCCAGCGGCAGCGGCACGCTGTTCCAGGCCACCTGGTGGCTGCTCACATAGCGCCCGGTGTACGCCGACATGCGCGACGGCCCGCAGATGGTGCCTTGGGTGTAGGCGCGGCTGAAGCGCACCCCGGCAGCGGCCAGGCGGTCGATGTTGGGCGTGTGCAGGTGCGGGTGGCCGTAGCACGACAGGTAATCGCGACGCAGCTGGTCGCACATGATGTACAGCACGTTGCGCACGGGGGCAGGTTGGGTCATGGCGCTCACCGGTTGAAAGTCTGGTGGGTGATTTCGCCCTGCACGCCACGCGACCACAAGCGCATTTGCCGAATACCTTCGATGCGCCCGGCGCAACACCTCAGATGGCCAGGCGCTCCAGGTTGCACAGGTCCTGGTCGGCCTGATCGGTGGCGACGATCTGCGCGATCATTGCCTCGGCCAGCGGCGACAGGCGCTGGCGCGCACGGCTGACGATGCCGTAGCGGGTGTACAGCTCCTCGCAGTCGTCGTGCAGGCCGTCGATGTTCAGGCGCACCAGTTGCTGGGCTGCGCTGTGCAGCGCATCGCTGTTGGCGCTGCAGATGCCGATCGCGTCGGAGTTCAGCACCACCCCCAGCAGGCTGTAGCCGTTCTCGCACTCGACGCTGGCGGTGAAGTCCGGGCGCCCGCTCAGGTCGCTGATCACCTTGCGCAGGTTGGGCGGGCGCAGGGTCACCGCCAGGGGGTAGGCCAGCAGTTGCTCGGCGCTGACGTTCGGCAGTTGCGCCAGCGGGTGCGCGGCGCGGCAGCAGAAGTGCCAGCGGCGCGGGCGCAGGCGCACGGTGTGGTAGGCCGGGTCGGCCTCGAAGCGGCGGGTGTCGGCCACGAAGAACTCGAACTCCTCGGCCAGCAGGCGCTTGTCCAGGTTCTGCCAGTCATCCACCTGAAAGCGCACCCGTGCCCTGGGGTAGCGCCCGATGAACGTGCCGATGGCACGCGGCACCAGCCCGGCGGCCGGCGCCGGGCCGCAGCCAAAGCGCAGCTCGCCGGCCTCCAGGCCGTTGAACTGGCTGATCTCGTTGCTCAACTGATGCGCGCCGCTGACCAGCCGGCGTGCATGTTCGAGCACCACCAGGCCCTGTTTGGTCGGCGCCAGCTCCTTGCTCGACCGGTCCACCAGCAGGCACCCGGCGCTGTGTTCCAGGGCCTGGATGCTACGGCTGAAGGCCGATTGCGAAAGGCTCACCGCGTTCGCCGCCGCCACGAAGCTGCGGTGCTCGGCAAGCGCGATCAGGTGGCGAAGCTGGCGTAGGTCGATATGCATTTTTCACATGAAAAGTATCGGGCAAATGCATTTGCTCTGCCTCGGCTGCACTCCTTATAAAGGCAATCTCTTATGCAGTAAACATATGTGAAATCATAAATAAATAACTTTAAGGAATATCAATTCCTTGCCCAGGAGCCGCCCATGCGCCCGTCTTCCCCCGCCGCACCCTTGTCTTCCCGACGGCTCAAGCGCCTGCCGCTGGCCTTGCTGCTGGCCGGCAGCGCGCATTGGCTGCCGGCCCAGGCGGCCACCGAGGCGGCGCCCGAGGTCAAGCCCGACAGCCAGCTCAAGGCCGTCACCGTGACTGCGCGCCGACGTGAAGAGAGCGCCCAGGACGTGCCCACGCCGATGAGCGTGCTCGACGGCCAGGCCCTGGAAAGCCAGCGCGTGTACCGCATCCAGGACCTTCAGCAGTTGGTGCCCAGCGTCAACGTGGCCTACATGCATGCGCGCCAGTCCAGCGTGTCGATCCGCGGCCTGGGCAACAACCCGGCCAGCGACGGCCTGGAAGGCAGCGTGGGGCTGTACCTGGACAACGTCTACCTCGGCCGCCCCGGCATGGCGGTGTTCGACCTCATGGACATCGAGCAGCTCGAAGTGCTGCGCGGCCCCCAGGGCACCCTGTTCGGCAAGAACACCACTGCGGGGGTCATCAACATCAGCACCCGTGCGCCCAGCTTCACCCCCGAGCGCAGCATCGAGGCCTCGGTGGGCGAGGACGGCTACTTCCAGACCAAGGGCACGCTTTCCGGCCCGCTCACCGAGACCCTGGCCGGCCGCTTCTCGGCCTACCGCACGCGCAGCGACGGCGACATCAGCAACGAGCACGACGGCCACACCCTCAACGGTGGCGAGCGCCAGGGCTTTCGCGGGCAACTGCTGTACAAGCCCGGCGAGCAGTTCAACCTGCGCTGGATCGGCGACTACAACGAGGAAGACTCCAGCGCCGGCACCCGCGTGCTGTACAGCACCGGGCCGACCATCAACGGCGTCAACCGCTATGAAAACCGTGCGGCGGCGGCCGGCGCCACGCTGGTCGACGGCCGCCACCGCAAGGTCAACCTGGACGACGACCAGAAGGTCACGGTGTTCCAGGGCGGCACCTCGCTGGAGGCCAACTGGACCCTGGACAACGACTTCACCCTGACCTCCATCAGCAGCTACCGCTGGTGGGACTTCACCCCGCGCAACGACGACGGCCTGGATGTGCCGGCGACCTACAACGCCGGGGTGTCGGTGCAAGACAAGCAGTACTCCCAGGAATTTCGCCTGGCCTCGCCCACGGGCGGCTTCTTCGACTACGTACTGGGCGCGTACTACTTCGGCTCCAACCTGGACAACAAGTCCTTCGCCTTCTACGGCCCCCAGGCCGACGTGTGGAACGGCACGCCGACCGGTGCGCTGGCCAACGTCAGCTCGGTGGGCAAGGGGCACATCAAGACCGACAGCTTCGCCCTGTTCGGTCAGGGCACCTGGCACCTCACCCCGCGCCTGGACTTCACCGCCGGGATACGCGGCACCTACGAAGAGAAAAGCGCCTGGGTCAACCGCAGCGCCCCGGTGGGCGGCGCTGCGGTCAGCGGGGCGGCGGCAGCGGTACGCCAGGGACGGGCCGGTGCGTATGACTCGGGCGACCTCAACCAGTACAGCACCAGCCCCTCGGGCCTGCTCAACCTCAGTTACCGCTTCACCGACGACCTGCTGGGCTACGCCACGCTGTCCCACGGCGAGAAGTCCGGCGGGGTCAACCTGGCGGTGGGCACCGCACCGGTGGCTGGCGCCGACTCGTTGCTGATCGGCACCGAGCGCGCCAACAACGCCGAACTGGGCTTCAAGAGCACCCTGTGGGACCGCCGCCTGCAACTGAACGCCAACCTGTTCTGGACCCAGGTCAACGGCTACCAGACCAACGCCTACGACGACGCCAACCGCGTGCAGTACCTGACCAACGCAGGCTCGGTGCGCTCACGCGGGGTCGAGTTCGACAGCACCCTGGTGCCGCTGCGCGGCCTTACGCTGAACCTCAACGGCTCGTTCAACGACGTGCGCTACCTCGCCTACAAGGACGCCCCGTGCGCGCCGGAGGTGGCTCTGCAACCGGGTGCCCCGGCCGCCTGCGACCTCAGCGGGCATCAGGTGGTCGGCGCCTCCAAATGGATCGCCAACGCCAACGGGCAGTACCAGTGGGACCTGGACAACGGCCTGCAGCCCTATGTCACCGCCAGCTATGCGTTCCGCTCCAGGGCGGTGGGCACGGTCGAGGACTCGGACTTCGCGCAGATCCCCAGCTACGCCGTGGTCAACCTCAGTACCGGCCTGCGCGGCGATGCCGGGGGCGGGCAGTGGGACGTGTCGCTATGGCTGAAGAACGCCTTCGACAAGACCTACTACACCACCCTGTGGAGCGCCGCCAACGGCGGCTACGAAGGGCTGCTCGGCACCCCGCGGACCCTGGGCGTGACCGGTCGCTATGACTTCTGAGGGGGTTTTCGATGCCTTTGGCGAATATTTTCGATGCCGCAAAGGCATTGCCAGATCAGCAATGCCCTCCAGCCCTTGATTGGCGCGGGCTAGAGCGGTTCAGCGGTTTTGTATATGCGATCAGGTTCTATCCATAACTTTAAAGATTACTTTAAGAGATAAGCAGCACGCGTCGATCATCCACCTCAGCGAAGGCCGGCCAGACCGGGCGGCCTTCGATGCACATGCACCGAACCTCCCAGGAGTTGATCAATGGGTAATGTCCAGACCGCCGCCAGTGCTCTCGATGTGCTTTGGCGCCAGGCGCCGGGCGGCGAGCTGGTCGACCTCGGTCGGCCGCACCGGTTGCCGCTGGCGCAACAGCGCTTGCAGCGCACCCCGCGTAGTGCCTTGAAGGGCCGCGAGAAGGTGCTGCTCGGGGTTTTCGCGCTGGTGCTGCATGGTGCCGTGGCCTACTGGGTCAGCCAGGCACCGGCCCCGGTGTTGCCGGTGGTTCCACCGGAAATCCCGCCGATGACCATCGAGTTTTCCCAGCCGGCGCCACCGGTTGTCGAGCCGCCGCCCCCGGCGCCGGCCGAGCCTGTGGTGGAGCCGCCACCGCCGGTGGTCGACGAGTTGGCCGTCAAGCCGCCGCCACCGCCCAAGCCGGTACCCAAGCCCAAGCCAAAGCCGGTGCCCAAGCCCGAGCCTGCGCCCAAACCGGTCGAGCCGCCGCCGGCACCGCCACAACCTGCCGCCCCGCCTGCGCCACCTGCCCCGGCGCCGGTGACCCCGGCTTCGGCCAGCGCGGCGTACCTGAAGAACCCGGCGCCGGAATACCCGTCGCTGGCCCAGCGTCGCGGCTGGGAAGGCACCGTGCTGCTGCGGGTGCATGTGTTGCCCAGCGGCAAGCCTGGCGAGATCCAGTTGCAGAAGAGCAGTGGTCGCCAGCAGCTCGACGATGCCGCGCTGGCGGCGGTAAAGCGCTGGAGCTTCGTGCCGGCCAAGCAGGGCGACGTGGCCCAGGCGGGCTGGGTCAGCGTGCCGATCGATTTCAAGATTCGCTAAAAATTTCGCGCTAACAGAGAGAAACCATCATGAGTGTATTGGCATCCCCCCTTGAATCCATCGAAAGCGCGGTGATCTGGCTGCTGGTGGTGTTTTCCGTCGCGACCTGGGGCCTGGCCCTGGTCAAGGGCTTGCAGTTCGCCCGCCTGAAGAACCAGGACAAGCGCTTCCACAAGCAGTTCTGGGCGGCCTCAAGCCTTGATTCGGCCGCCGAACTCACCCAGACCCAGCCCGGCGCCGCCGCCCGCGTGGCCCAGGCCGGCTACGCCGCCATCGCGGTGGGCGAGCCCGGCCAGGCCAATGACCTGAGCCAGGCGATCAACCACCAGGACCGCCTCGAACGCGCCCTGCGCCAGCAGATCGTGCGTGAGCGCCGCTCGCTGGAAACCGGCCTGGCGGTGGTGGCCAGTATCGGCAGCACGTCGCCGTTCATCGGCCTGTTCGGTACCGTGTGGGGCATCATGGAAGCGCTCAAGGGCATCAGTGCGGCGGGCTCGGCGAGCCTGGAAACCGTGGCCGGGCCGATTGGTGCGGCGCTGGTGGCCACGGGTGTGGGGATCGCGGTCGCGGTGCCGGCGGTGCTGGTTTACAACTACTTCCTGCGTCGCCTGAAACTCACGGCGGCCGACCTCGACGACTTTGCCCACGACTTCTACAGCCTGGCGCAGAAGAGTGCCTTCCGCGTGCTGGTGCACCCTGCGCTTCACAAAGCTGCAACAGTGAGCGGCCAACCTGTGAAAGAGGCGTCCTGACATGGCCTTTTCTACCCAGGACAGTGACGAGGTACTCAGCGAGATCAACGTGACGCCGCTGGTGGACGTGATGCTGGTGCTGCTGGTGGTGTTCATCGTGACCGCGCCGTTGTTGACCAACGCGATCCCGATCAGCCTGCCCAAGACCGAGGCCGTGGCCCCGGTGGAGCAGAAGGACCCGCTGGTGGTGAGCATCGATGGGGGCGGCAAGTTGTTCATCAACAAGGACGAGATCCAGCCGGACTTGCTGGAGACCAGCTTGCAGGCGGCCAAGGCCAAGGACCCGGAGGTACGCGTGCAACTGCAGGCGGACGACGGTGTGAATTATGGGGAAGTGGCGCGCGCCATGGCCTCGATCGAGCGGGCGGGGATCACCAAGCTTTCGGTGATCACCGCGCGTTGAGCACGATGCAACGGTAAGGGCAACGCATTCGGGGGCCGTATCCTGGCAGGGGACGGCCCCTTTTTTTATGCCCGTTCCGAAGGCGCCGATACCAGCGCCCACAGGGTTGCACATAGTATTCGTAAAGCAGTTTTGGTTATTAATAAATAGCTTCTTATTCCTTTACGAATATAACCCCCGCCCTATACTTGCCCTCATGCAATGCAAACCCAGCAGGAGGCATCTCATGCGCAATGAGTCGATTCGTTACCTGATTGTGCCGGGCTGGCAAGGATCGCCAGACGATCACTGGCAAACCCACTGGCAGAACAGCCTGCCCAACAGTGCCCGCGTCGAACAGGCCGACTGGATCACCCCGCGTCGTGAAGACTGGGTTGCCGCGCTCGAACATGCCATCGCCGCCGACACCTCGCCGGTGATCCTGATCGCCCACAGCCTGGGCTGCATCACCGTCGCGCATTGGGCCGCCCACGCCAGCGAAACCCTGCTGCAGCAGGTACGTGGCGCACTGCTGGTGGCCCCGGCCGACGTCGAACGCCCGGCCTGTGCACCGGCCCTGCGCAACTTCGCGCCGATTCCGCAGAACCTGCTGCCGTTTCCCAGCCAGGTGGTCACCTCCGACAACGATCCGGCGGTCAGCGCGCCACGGGCGATGCAACTGGCTCGCGCCTGGGGCGCAGAAGCCGGTGTGCTCGGCGGCGCCGGGCATATCAACGTCAAGTCTGGACACCGGCGCTGGGAGCAGGGCTTTGCCTACCTCTATCGCCTGCAGAGCCGCCTGGAACAGCACGCACTGCGTCGCGCCTGACCCCGGGCGCTACCCTCTTTTTCATCAAGACGTCCGCGCCGTGAGTCGCTCGGGCGGGAGTTTGCCATGAGCCTTCACGACACCTACGGCCAGCCACTGCTGACCTTCCCCGAGAGCGACAAGAGCCCGTTGAGCATCCGCGCCAAGGCGCTGGTGTTCGTCGACCCGCGCTCGCGCCAGCTGCGCGAAGAGCTGGAGCTGCTGGCGCCGCTGGCCTTGCCCGTGCTGATCCGCGGCGAAAGCGGCACCGGCAAGGAGCTGCTGGCCCGGCAGATCCACCGCGCCAGCGACCGCGGCGGGCTGTTCGTCTCGGTCAACTGCGGCGCCATCAGCCCCACCTACGCCGACGCCGAACTGTTCGGCTACAGCGCCGGCGCCCACAGTGGTACCGCCAGCAGCCGCGCCGGCTGGTTCGGCTCGGCCAACGGCGGCACGCTGTACCTGGATGAAATCGCCGACCTGCCGCTGCCGATCCAGGTCAAGCTGCTGGCTGCCCTGGAAAACCGCGAAGTCACCCGCGTTGGCGCCCAGCAACCCAACCCGGTGGACGTGCGCCTGGTGGCCGCCTCCAGCATCGACCTGGCCCAGGCGGTGGCCGCCGGCAAGTTCCACGACCGTCTCTACCACTACCTGCACGAAGGCCGCCTCGAGCTGCCCGCGTTGCGCGAGCGGGTGGGCGATATCCTGCCGCTGGCCGAGTACTTCGTGGGCATCTACAGCCCGCGCCTGAACCTGGCCGTGCCGCCGCTGCTCAGCGAGGCCGCGCAGCGGGTGCTGGAACTGCACAGCTGGCCGGGCAACACCCGCGAACTGGAAAACGTCATTCACTTCGCCCTGCTGGTCAGCAGCGGGGAGGAAATACTGCCCGAGCATCTGAACCTGCCCACTCCGCTGCAGGCGCTGGCCACGCAGCTCGACCAGCTCTGCCGCCTGGGCCAGCCGGGTGAGCGCAGTGCGTTGCAGGCCTTGCTGCAGCAGGTGTCGTTGCGTCTGGCGCAATCGGCCGCCTGAGGTCATGCGGGGCGCGCAACAAAAAATGGAATAAGCAGCTAAGCAAAAGATATTGTTAAGGAATAAAAAATCTCGGTATTGTCGCCTCCACGCCAGCTAGCACAATACTGGCACCCTCTCTTCCGCCGTCGACGATGGCTGTGATTCGAATAAGGACTGCGCATGAAAAAGGCTTTGTTGTTGACTGCATTGGCAGCCGCTCTGTCGGTTGCAGGTTTCGCCCACGCCGGCCAGAAGCTGGTGGTTGCCGCCACCCCGGTGCCCCACGCCGAGATCCTCGAGCTGATCAAGCCAACCCTGGCCAAGGAAGGCGTGGACCTGGAAATCAAGGTGTTCACCGACTACGTGCAGCCCAACGTGCAGGTCGATCAGAAGCGTCTGGACGCCAACTACTTCCAGACCCTGCCCTACCTCAAGAGCTTCAACGAAGGTAAAGGCACCCACCTGGAAACCGTGATCGGCGTACACGTCGAACCGTTCGGTGGCTACTCGAAGAAGGTCAAGAGCCTGGCCGAGCTCAAGGACGGCGCCACCATCGCCATCCCCAACGAAGGCTCCAACAGTGGCCGTGCGCTGATCCTGCTGCAGAAGGCCGGGCTGATCGAACTCAAAGATCCGAAAAACGCCCTGGCCACGCCCAAGGACATCGCCAAGAACCCGCACAACTTCAAGTTCAAGGAGCTTGAGTCGGCCCTGCTGCCACGCGTGCTGGACCAGGTCGACCTGGACATGATCAACACCAACTATGCGCTGGAAGCCGGCCTGAACCCGGCCAAGGATGCCCTGGTGATCGAGGGCTCCGACTCGCCTTACGTGAACTTCCTGGTGGCACGCCCCGACAACAAGGACAGCGACGCCATCCAGAAGCTGGCCAAGGCCCTGACCAGCCCTGAAGTGAAAGCCTTCATCGAGCAGAAATACAAAGGCGCGGTACTGCCGGCGTTCTGATTCGCCCGCTGTAGACCGCACGATGCAAAACGCCGACTCCGGTTACCGGGTCGGCGTTTTTTTTGAATGGGGTTTCAGCGTGGTGTGTTGACCGCGCGGCGCAGGGCCGTCAGCCATTTGATCAGTTCGCTGGGGTCGAGGGTCGGCTGGTCGCTGTTCATGGTGTTGTTTTCCTTGTGGGTTGAACGGCCCACGGGGCCGCGCACGACAGCTGTTTGATGGCGCGCGCGCGGGAAAGATCCCGCCTGCCACGAGGAAATTTGCGGTTAGTTTTTTGCGTGATATCAATATGCAATAACGATATTTAAATAAATATTTTTATAGCTTTAGAGTATTAACAAAGTGCTTACCGGCACGCCCAACCCTAGCCGCCACCGCCCGTCTACCCTCGGGCCGGTTCGAGACCACCCCCATGCAGCGCACCCTGTTTCGGGCGCCGAGGCCACGCCGATGAGCTTCGACGTCGCATTCATCCTCAGCACATTGCCCGCGTTTCTCAAGGCCGTCGGGGTCACCCTGCAGGTCGGCCTGATCGCCATCGCCACCTCGCTGGTGGTGGCCGTGATCAACACCGCGATCCTGGTCTACCGCACGCCCTACCTGCAGCGCGCCGTGGGCCTGTACGTGGAGCTGGCACGCAACACGCCGCTGCTGATCCAGCTGTTTTTCGTGTACTTCGCGCTGCCCAGCCTGGGCCTGAAGATTTCCGGCTTCGCCGCCGCGATCATCACCATGACGTTTCTCGGCGGTGCCTACCTGACCGAGGTGCTGCGCGCCGGCGTCGAGGCGGTGCCTGCCGCACAGCTGGAGTCCGGCCGCTCCATCGGGTTGTCCGAAGGCCAGCTGCTGCGCCACGTGATCCTGCCCCAGGCCGGCATCCTCAGCCTGCCGGCGCTGTTCGCCAACTTCATCTTCCTGCTCAAGGAAACCACCGTGGTGTCGGCGGTGGCGGTGCCCGAGATTCTCTACACCACCAAGAGCTACATCGCCCTGTACTACAAGACCTACGAAATGCTCGCGGTGCTGACGCTGATCTGCGTGCTGCTGTTCTTGCCGTTGTCGCTGCTGCTGAGCCGCCTGGAAAGGAGGTTGCAACATGGCCAGTTCGGGTCTTGAACTGCTGCTGGTGTCGCTGCCGCAACTGGCCCAGGGCGCCGCGCAAACCCTGTCGATCTCGGCCCTGGGCATCGCCTTCAGCACCCTGGGCGGGGTGCTCTACGGCGTGCTCGCCACCCTCGGCAAGCGCAGCGTGAACCTGGTGCTGCGGGTGTACCTGGAGCTGTTTCGGGCGATACCGGTACTGGTGTGGCTGTACCTGCTGTTCTTCGGCCTGCCGATCTTCTTTGCCGTGAGCATTCCCAGCTTCTGGTGCGCGGTGCTGGTGCTGTCGCTGTGGGGTGCCAGCGAGGTGGGCGAGGTGGTGCGCGGTGCACTGCATTCGCTGCCGCGCGGGCAACGCGAGGCGGGGCTGTCGATCGGCCTGGATGGCTGGCAGCTGTATGGCTACGTGCTGCTGCCCCAGGCACTCAAGCGCATGACCCCGCCGACCATCAACATCTACACGCGCATCATCAAGACCAGTTCGCTGGCAGTGCTGATCGGCGTGGTGGACGTGATCAAGGT
Organism: Pseudomonas sp. PS01300; assembly: GCF_029960155.1. Lineage (NCBI taxonomy): Bacteria > Pseudomonadati > Pseudomonadota > Gammaproteobacteria > Pseudomonadales > Pseudomonadaceae > Pseudomonas > Pseudomonas sp. PS01300. Next base: position 20,554 of record NZ_JASCPN010000012.1, read on the forward strand.
GGGCCAGCAGATCATCGAGCGCACCTATGAGTCGGTGCTGATCTACGGCGCGCTGTTCCTGTTCTTCTTTTTCATCTGCTACCCGCTGTCGGCCGCCTCGCGGGCGCTGGAGCGGCGCTGGACACACGCATGAGCGCATTGATCGAGTTCAAGGGTTTCAACAAGTTCTTCGGTGAGCACCAGGTGCTCAAGGGCATCGACCTGCAGGTGCGCAGCGGCGAAGTGGTGGTGATCCTGGGCCCCAGCGGCTGTGGCAAGAGCACCCTGCTGCGCTGCCTCAATGGCCTGGAACTGGCCCACGGCGGCAGCCTGACACTGGCCGGTAAAGAGCTGCTGAGCAAGGCCACCGACTGGCGCCAGGTGCGCCAGCAGGTGGGCATGGTGTTCCAGAGCTACCACCTGTTCGGCCACATGAGCGTGATGGAAAACCTGCTGCTCGGGCCGCTCAAGGTGCAGAAGCGCGAACGCCTCGAGGCCCAGGCCCAGGCCGAAGCACTGCTGGCGCGGGTGGGCCTGCTGGACAAGCGCGACGCCTATCCGCGCCAGCTTTCCGGTGGCCAGCAGCAGCGTATCGCCATTGTGCGTTCGCTGTGCATGAACCCGCAGGTGATGCTGTTCGACGAGGTGACCGCCGCCCTCGACCCGGAGATGGTCAAGGAAGTGCTGCAGGTGATCCAGGGCCTGGCCCGCGACGGCATGACCCTGTTGATCGTGACCCATGAAATGGCCTTCGCTCGCGCGGTGGCCGACCGCATCGTGTTCATGGAGGCCGGCAGGATCCTTGAACAGAGCGCCCCCGAGAGCTTCTTTACGAACCCGCAGACCGCACGCGCGCAGCAGTTCCTGGAGAAATTCTCCTTTGTCGAAAGCCTGCCCAAGACACCACACAAGGAACTGTCATGAAGACTGCCCACGCTTCAAAACTGCTGCTGTCGCTGTTCACCCTGGCCGTACTGGCCGGTTGCAACAAATCCGAAGCGCCGAGCAAGCCTGCCGCCAATGCCGCAGCGCCGGCCACCAGCTATCTGGAAACCATCAAGGCCCGCGACAAACTGATCGTCGGCGTGTTCACCGACAAGCCGCCATTCGGCTATGTGGATGAAAGCGGGCGCTATGTGGGCTTTGACACCGACATCGGTCGCGAGCTGGCCAAGTCGCTGCTGGGCGACGAGAACAAGGTCGAGTTCGTGGCCGTGGAGCCGGCCAGCCGCATTCCCTTCCTGCAGAGCGACAAGGTCGACCTGATTCTGGCCAACATGACCGTGACCCCGGAGCGCAAGGAAGCGGTGGAGTTCACCAACCCCAACCTGCGCGTGGCGGTACAGGCGCTGGTGCCCGAGGGCAGCGAGGTGAAGAAGCTCGACGACCTTGCGGCCAAGACCACCATCGTCACCACCGGCACCACGGCGGACATCTGGCTGACCAAGAACCACCCGGACTGGAAACTGCTCAAGTTCGAGAAGAACTCCGAGTCGTTGCAGGCGTTGGCCAATGGCCGTGGCGATGCGTATGCGCAGGACAACCTGATCCTGTTCAGCTGGTCCAAGCAGAACCCGGGCTACCGTGTGCTGGACGAGAAGCTGGGCGAGGAAGCGCCGATTGCGCCGGCGGTGAAGAAGGGCAACATCGAGCTGCGTGACTGGGTCAACAGCGAGCTGGCGCGCCTGGGCGAGCAGAAGTACCTGCTCAAGCTGTATGACCAGTACGTGCGCAAGGAGCTTAGCGACGACACCAAGCCGGAGAGCGTGATCGTCGAGGGCGGCAAGTGGCAGGGCTGAGGCCCTGACACCGCGTCGCTCTTATCGCGTGTCAAGCCCGCTCCCACAAGGACCGTCGCTGTCTGTGTGGGAGCGGGCTTGACCCGCGATGGGCCGCCCCGCGGCCCGCCTTCTCTCCGGCCACCGCCCTTGCCCCACCCCCCCGCGTCTGCCCCAACGCCTTCTCCAGCACGATGCAGTTGCTCTGCGCATCCTGCTCCAGCGCCGCGATCAAACGTGATGCAGGCGACACCACCCACCCCTCGCAACGTCGCCGCTGTGCTCAATTGCCCCCAGGACAAGCGGCACGCGGAACCCTGATCTACGCTAACAGTCGCATCTAGCAACTGCCCAGAACCCACGCAAGGAGCCCGCATGACGGTGTCGCCCCCCAACCTGATCGTCTGCCTGGGGCTTGCGCTGCTGCTTGGCTGCGGCGAGAAGAAAGCCGCCGCACCCGACCTGCCCAGGGTGGCGGTGCAACAGGTCAAGGCCGGCGACTTTGCAGCCTCCGTGACCCTCACCGGCGATGTTCAGGCACGGGTGCAGGCCGACCTGTCGTTTCGCGTGGGCGGCAAGATCATCGAGCGCAACGTCGACGTGGGCGATCACGTCAGCGCCAATCAGGTGCTGGCGCGCCTGGACCCCAAGGACCTGCAAACCAATGTCGACTCGGCCAAGGCCGAGGTCTTCGCCGAACAGGCTCGCGTGACCCAGACTTCCGCCGCCTTCGTGCGCCAGCAGAAGCTGCTGCCCAAGGGCTACACCAGCCAGAGCGAATACGACGCGGCCCAGGCCGCCCTGCGCAGCAGCCAGAGCGCGCTCAAGGCCGCCCAGGCGCAACTGGCCAACGCCCGCGAACAACTGAGCTACACCGCGCTGATCGCCGAGGCGCCCGGGGTGATCACCGCGCGCCAGGCCGAGGTGGGGCAGGTGGTGCAGGCCACCGTGCCGATCTTCACCCTGGCCCGCGACGGCGAGCGCGACGCGGTGTTCAACGTCTACGAATCGCTGCTGATGGCGCCACCCACCCAGCAGGCGATCATCGTCAGCCTGCTCGACGACCCCAAGGTGCAAGCCAAGGGGCACGTGCGTGAAATCACCCCGACGGTCTCGGCGCAAAGCGGCACGGTGCAGGTCAAGGTGGGCCTGAGCGAGGTGCCGCCGGCCATGCAGCTGGGCTCGGTGGTGAGTGCCACCGCCAGGGCCGAGGGCACCCCGAGCATCGAGCTGCCGTGGTCGGCGCTGACCAAGGATGTGCATGACCCGGCGGTGTGGCTGGTGGGCCAGGACAACAAGGTCAACCTGCGCAAGGTCAAGGTGCTGCGCTACCTCACCGGCAAGGTGGTGGTGGGCGACGGCCTCAAGGGCGGCGAAACCGTGGTGATCGCGGGTGGGCAGCTGCTGCACCCGGACATGCAGGTGGAAGTGGCAGACCCAGCCGATATCGGGGTGACGCAATGAGAACCCTGTGGCTGATGTTCGGTTGTGTGTTGCTGGCCGCCTGCGCCGATGACGAGCCGCCGCCCGAGCCGGTGCGCCCGGTGCTGTCCCAGGTGGTGCAGGCGCAGGACCAGGCGCGCCTGGGGCGCTTTGCCGGCTCCATCCAGGCGCGCTACGAAAGCACCCTGGGCTTTCGCGTGGGCGGGCGCATCGCCCGGCGCTGGGTGGATGTGGGCGCCACGGTGAAGGCCGGCGACACCCTGGCCACCCTCGACCCCACCGACCAGCAGAACCAGTTGCGTGCCGCCGAAGGCGACCTGGCCAAGGTGCAGGCGCAGTGGATCAACGCCCAGGCCAACGCCCGTCGTCAGCAGCAGCTGTTCGACCGGGGCGTGGGTGCCCAGGCCCAGCTGGACATCGCCCAGACCGACCTGAAGACTACCGGCGCCTCGCTCGAACAGGCCAAGGCGGCGGTCAACCAGGCCCGCGACCAGCTCGGCTACAGCACCTTGCAGGCCGACCACCCCGCCGTGGTCACTGCCTGGCAGGCCGAGGCCGGGCAGGTGGTCACCGCCGGCCAGGGCGTGGTCACGCTGGCGCGCCCGGACGTCAAGGAGGCGGTGATCGACCTGCCCGCAGGCCTGGCCGACGAACTGTCGGGCGAGGTGAAGTTCCTGGTGGCCGCGCAGCTCGACCCCAGCGTGAACACCAGTGCCGTGCTGCGCGAGATCGAGCCCCAGGCCGACGCGGCCACGCGTACCCGGCGGGCGCGCCTGACCCTGGCCGACACCCCCGAGGCCTTTCGCCTGGGCACGGCCATCAGCGTCACCCTGAGCTCGGCGATCCAACCGCGCAGCGAGCTGCCGTTGAGCGCCCTGCAGGAGGTCGACGGGCACACCCGGGTATGGGTCGTCGACCCGCAGCAGCATACGGTTTCATTGCGTGACGTGAAGGTCAGCGAGCGGCTGGACAACAGCGTGGTGCTCAGTGCCGGCCTGCAGCCGGGCGAGCGTGTGGTCACGGCGGGGGTCAACAGCCTCAAGCCTGGCCAGAAGGTAAAAATCGATGAGGAAGGCCCGCGATGAAAGGAAGCTTCAACCTGTCGGAATGGGCACTCAAGCACCAATCCTTCGTCTGGTACCTGATGTTCGTCGCGTTGCTGATGGGGGTGTTTTCCTATTTCAACCTGGGCCGTGAGGAGGACCCCTCGTTCACCATCAAGACCATGGTCATCCAGACCCGCTGGCCCGGCGCCACCCAGGACGAGACCCTGCTGCAGGTCACCGACCGCATCGAGAAGAAACTCGAGGAACTGGACTCGCTCGACTACGTGAAAAGCTACACCCGGCCCGGCGAGTCGACGGTGTTCGTCAACCTGCTCGATACCACCAAGGCTGGCGACATCCCGCAGATCTGGTACCAGGTGCGCAAGAAGATCCAGGACATCCGCGGCGAGTTCCCCCAGGGCATCCAGGGCCCCGGCTTCAACGACGAGTTCGGCGATGTGTTCGGCTCGGTGTATGCGTTCACCGCCGACGGCATCTCGATGCGCCAGCTGCGCGATTACGTCGAGCAGGTACGTGCAGAAATCCGCGAGGTGCCGGGGCTGGGCAAGGTCGAGATGATCGGCCAGCAGGACGAGGTGCTGTACCTGAACTTCTCCACCCGCAAGCTGGCGGCCCTGGGCATCGACCAGCGCCAGGTGGTGCAGGCGTTGCAGGCGCAGAACGCGGTGACCCCGGCCGGGGTGATGGAGGCCGGCCCCGAGCGTATCTCGGTGCGCACCACTGGCCAGTTCGCCTCGGAGAAAGACCTGGAGCAGGTCAACCTGCGCCTGGACGACCGCTTCTATCGCCTGGCCGATATTGCCGAGATCAGCCGCGGCTACGCCGACCCGCCCACGCCGATGTTCCGCTACGACGGCAAGCCTGCCATCGGCCTGGCCATTGGCATGAAGAAGGGCGGCAACATCCAGGCCTTCGGCAAGCAGCTGCACGAGCGCATGGAGGCCGCCACTGCCGACCTGCCGGTGGGCGTGGGCGTGCACACCGTGTCGGACCAGGCGGTGGTGGTCGAGGAGGCCGTGGGCGGCTTTACCAGTGCGCTGTTCGAGGCGGTGGTGATCGTGCTGGTGGTCAGTTTCATCAGCCTCGGGGTGCGTGCCGGGCTGGTGGTGGCCTGCTCGATTCCGCTGGTGCTGGCCATGGTGTTCGTGTTCATGGAGTACAGCGGCATCACCATGCAGCGGATCTCCCTCGGCGCGCTGATCATCGCGCTGGGCCTGCTGGTGGATGATGCGATGATCACCGTGGAGGTGATGGTCACGCGGCTGGAGAAGGGCGAGAGCAAGGAGCAGGCGGCCACGTTCGCCTACACCTCCACCGCCTTCCCGATGCTCACCGGCACCCTGGTGACGGTGGCGGGTTTCGTGCCCATCGGCCTGAACGCCAGCTCTGCGGGCGAGTACACCTTCACCCTGTTTGCGGTGATCGCCGTGGCGCTGCTGGTGTCGTGGGTGGTGGCGGTGCTGTTCGCGCCGGTGCTGGGGGTGCACCTGCTCAGCGCCAAGGTCAAGGCCCACGACGCCGAGCCCGGGCGTATCGGTCGCGGTTTCAACCATGGCCTGCTGTGGTGCATGCGCCACCGCTGGATCACCATCATCGGCACCGTGGTGCTGTTCGCCCTGGCGGTGTTCAGCATGCGCTTCGTGCAGAACCAGTTCTTCCCGTCCTCGGACCGCCCGGAGATCCTGGTGGACCTCAACCTGCCGCAGAACGCCTCCATCGACGAGACGCGCAAGGCGGTGGACAAGCTGGAGGCGACCCTCAAGGACGACCCGGACATCGTGCGCTGGAGTACCTACATCGGCCAGGGCGCGATTCGTTTCTACCTGCCGCTGGACCAGCAGCTGGAGAACCCGTACTACGCCCAGCTGGTGATCGTGAGCAAGGGTCTGGAGTCGCGCGAGGCGCTGACGGCGCGTCTGAAGGAGCGCCTGCGCAAGGACTTCGTCGGCATCGGCAGCTACGTGCAGTCGCTGGAGATGGGCCCGCCGGTGGGGCGGCCGATCCAGTACCGGGTCAGCGGCAAGGACATCGACCAGGTGCGCAAGCATGCGATCGAGCTGGCGGCGCTGCTCGATGGCAACTCCCATGTGGGCGAGATCATTTACGACTGGAACGAGCCGGGCAAGGTGCTGCGCATCGACATTGCCCAGGACAAGGCGCGCCAGCTTGGGCTGTCGTCCGAGGACGTGGCCAACCTGATGAACGGCATCGTCAGCGGCTCGCCGGTGACCCAGGTGAACGATGACATCTACCTGATCGACGTGATCGGGCGCGCGGTGGACAGCGAGCGTGACTCGCCGCAGACCCTGCAGAACCTGCAGATCGTGACGCCCAGCGGCACCTCGATTCCTTTGTTGGCGTTTGCCACGGTGCGTTACGAGCTGGAGCAGCCGCTGGTGTGGCGGCGTGACCGCAAGCCGACCATCACGGTCAAGGCGGCGGTGCGTGACGAGATCCAGCCGACCGACCTGGTGGCGCAGCTCAAGCCGCAGATCGACGAGTTTGCGCGTAAGTTGCCGGCCGGTTATCAGGTGGCGACGGGGGGCACGGTGGAGGAGAGCGGCAAGGCCCAGGGGCCGATTGCCAAGGTGGTGCCGTTGATGCTGTTTCTGATGGCGACGTTCCTGATGATTCAGCTGCACAGTGTGCAGAAGCTGTTCCTGGTGGCGAGCGTGGCGCCGCTGGGGTTGATTGGCGTGGTGCTGGCGCTGATCCCCACGGGTACGCCGATGGGGTTCGTGGCGATACTGGGCATTCTGGCGCTGGCGGGGATCATCATCCGCAACTCGGTGATCCTGGTGACGCAGATCGATGCGTACGAGGCCGATGGGTATGCGCCGTGGGATGCGGTGGTGGAGGCTACGGACCATCGTCGCCGGCCGATTCTGCTGACGGCGGCGGCGGCGAGCCTGGGCATGATTCCGATTGCGCGGGAAGTGTTCTGGGGGCCGATGGCCTACGCGATGATTGGCGGCATCATTGTCGCCACGTTGCTGACCTTGCTGTTTTTGCCGGCGCTGTATGTGGCCTGGTACAAGATCAAGGAGCCGCAGCGCGAGTGATGGCCATCGCGGGTCGAGCCCGTTTCTACAGGTCCGGTGTTGTCTCTGTGGGAGCGGGCTTGACCCGCGATGGCCGTTACCGGTTCTAGAGCCATACGGCGTCCCAATGCGGATAGTCGCCGAGCCGCTTTACCAGCCCCGCCCGCAAAGGATTGGCAACGATGTAGCGGGCGACTGCGCGCACATCGTCTTCCCGTCTTAACGCACGATCATGAAACCCGGGCTGCCAGATGCGCCCCTGATGCCTGCAAGCCTTGAGTACGGCACAACCCGTGCGTGACTTGAAACGTCGCATGAGTGTCGCCAGGGTCAGGTTCTGCAACTCGATCAACCAGTGAACGTGGTCAGGCATGACGACCCAGGCCAGCGAGTGTGCACTGCCTTCTCGCTGCGCCTGCATGAACTGGGCTACCACCAGGCGCGCGATGTGGAAGTCCTGAAGAAGAGGTTTGCGGTGTTCGATGATGCTGGTAAGCAGGTAAAGTCGGCCAGGTTCCGAGAAACGGCCGCGGCGCAGGAAACGAGAGCTTGGACAGTCCATGTCGATCTCCTTGAGGTTGAAATCTCAAGGTAGTCAGGTGTGCACCTGCATGAAGGGTGTCATTGACTCCGGATGTGTCCGGGCTGGCCAATCGCGGGTCAAGCCCGCTCCCACAAGGACTTCAGCGGACCTGTGGGAGCGGGCTTGACCCGCGATACGGACGCTGCGGTCTATCTTTTGTTCAACCCCCGCGCCAACCGGTCCCCGCCCAGCTGGATCAACGCCACCAGCACTACCAGCATCACGATCACCGTCAGCATGATCTGGCTGTCGAAGCGCTGGTACCCGTATCGGTACGCGATGTCCCCCAACCCACCGGCACCAATCGCACCGGCCATCGCCGACGAATTGATCATGGTCACCAGGGTGATGGTGAAGCCGCCCACGATGCCTGGCAGCGCCTCGGGCAACAGCACATGCCAGACGATGTGCCAGCGCCGGCACCCCATCGCCTGCGCCGCCTCGATCAGCCCATGATCCACCTCGCGCAGGCTCACCTCGGCAATGCGCGCAAAAAACGGTGTGGCCGCAATCGTCAGCGGTACCACCGCCGCCCACACGCCATACGTGGTGCCCACGATCAGCCGCGTGAACGGGATCAACGCCACCATCAGGATCAGAAACGGTATCGAGCGGAACAGGTTGACGAACGCCCCCAGCACGCGGTTCACCAGCGGCGCCTCGTAGATGCCGCCCTTGCCGCTGGTCACCAGGATCACCGCCAGCGGAATGCCCGCCAGCAACGCGATCAGCGACGACACGCCCACCATCAGCAGGGTGTCGAGCACTCCCTGCAACAATCGATCAAACCACATAGCCCAGCACCTCCACCTGCGCCGCCCACTGGCGTGCCCGTTCGATCACCTGCGCATGCCCGTGCGCCGAGTTGGCCACCGACACCACCAGCTGCCCCAGCGCACGTTCCTGGATCGGTTCGATACCGCCCTGCAGCAGGCTCACCTGGCCGCCCAGCAACGCGAACAGCGTCGACAGTTCCGGTGCCTCGCGGTCGCGCCCGCTGACGCGCAGGCGCAGTACCAGCGCGGCCTGCGCATTCGGCGCCTCGGGCAGCAGGCGGGCCTGCAGGTGCTGCGGCAAGGCTGGCTGTAGCGGCGCCAGCAAGGTCTTGCTGACCGCGTGCTGCGGGTCGCCGAACACCTGCCACACCGCCCCCTGCTCGACGATGCGCCCGCGCTCGAGCACCACCACGCGATGGCAGATATCGCGGATCACCGCCATCTCGTGGGTAATCAGGATGATGGTCAGGCCCAGGCGCTGGTTGATGTCGCGCAGCAGCGCCAGAATCGAGCCGGTGGTCTCCGGGTCCAGCGCCGAAGTGGCCTCGTCGCACAGCAGTATCTGCGGGTCGTGCACCAGCGCGCGGGCAATCCCCACGCGCTGCTTCTGCCCGCCCGACAACTGCGCCGGGTACACCCCGTGCTTGTCCTGCAGGCCCACCAGCTCCAGCAGTTCGGCCACCTTGCGCTGGCGCTGGGCCTTGGGCACGCCGGCCACCTTCAGCGGCAGTTCGACGTTCTGCCACACGGTCTTGGCCGACATCAGGTTGAAGTGCTGGAAGATCATGCCGATGCGTCGGCGCAACGCCACCAGGTGGTCCTCGTTGTGCTCGCCGATGTCGACCTGGTCGATCAGCACCCGGCCGCTGCTGGGTTGCTCCAGGCGGTTGAGGGTGCGGATCAGCGACGACTTGCCGGCGCCGCTGCGGCCGATGATGCCGAAGATCTCGCCGCGCTGGATGTTCAGGTCGATGTCCGCCAGCGCCGCCGTGGCCTGCCCGGGGTAGGTCTTGTTGACGCCGATCAGGCGCACTTGCGCGCTGCTCAACTCAGGGTGCAGCGCGTGCCGTGGCGCGGGCTGCGCAGGTGGGCTGGGGGGCGCCGTCTGGCGGGCGGTGGCAGCACTCATCTCAGCTCTCCCAGCCCGGCTGGTAGAGCTTGCCGTAGGCTTTGTCGAGGGCTGCGCGTACCACCGGCGAGTGCTGGTAGATATCCACGAACCTGGCCAGGCGCGAGTCGTCCTTGCTCTGCGGGCGGATCACGAACTGGATCACGTATTCCTTGTGCTCCACGCCGTCGAACATCAGTGCCGAACCTGCATCGAAGGTGTTGGCCAGGCGGATGTAGTGCGGGTAGCCCTGCACCAGGTCGGCGTCGTCATAGGCACGCACCAGTTGCACGGCCTCGACCTGCAGGATTTTGAGCTTTTTCGGGTTGGCGACGATGTCGTCCTCGGTGGCCTTGTAGCCCACCCCCGGCTTGAGCGTGATCAGGCCGGCCTTGGCCAGCAGTTGCAGGCCGCGTCCGCCGTTGATCGGGTCGTTGGCGATGGCGGCGGTGGCGCCCTGGGGCAGCTCGTCGAAGCTTTTGTACTTTTTCGAGTACAGCCCGACATTGTTGATGATGCCCGGTGCATACGGCACCAGCGTCGAGCCCGCCGCGGCGTTGGCGTTTTCCAGGAACGGGATGTGCTGGAAGTAGTTCACGTCGAGGTCGCCGGCGGCGAGGCTGACGTTGGGCGCGATCCAGTCGCTGAACTCCACCAGTTCCACCTTGAGGCCCTGCTTCTTGGCCTCGTCCACGGCCGCTTCCAGGGCCGGGGCGAAGGCTGCGGTGGTGCCGACCTTGAGCGGTGCATCGTTGGCATGGGCGCCACCGATCAGGCCGAGGGCCAGGGCCAGGGCCGCGACAGGGCGGGCCAGAAATGTCTTAAGCATGCGGTTGCGCTCCAGTCGGGTTGAGGGTGCGATAGCCCGCGCCGGTATGGTCGGCGGGCAGGTGCGGGCCGGCGGCGAAGAGTTTTTCGCGCAGGCTGCCGTCGGTGTAGGCGGTCTTGTACGAACCGCGACGTTGCAGCTCGGGGATCACCAGGTCGATGAAGTCCTCATAGCTTTCCGGGGTGACGGTGCGGGCCAGGTTGAAGCCGTCCAGGCCGGTCTCCTCGATCCAGCGCTCCAGTTCGTCGGCAACCTGGGTCGGCGAGCCGACCAGGGTGATGTAGCGCCCGCCCAGGGCGTGCTGGTCGAGCAGCTTGCGCCGGGTCCAGTCGTTGTTCTGCAGGTGCTTGGTGGCGGACTGGATGGCGTTGCTCTTGACGTACTGGATCGGCTCGTCCAGGTCGTATTCGGCAAAGTCGATGCCGGTGGAGCTGGCAAAGTGCGCCACGCCGGCCTCGGGGCTGGCATGGCGCAGGTACTCGGCGTGCTTGGCGCGGGCCTGCTCCTCGGTGCGGGCCACGATCACGGTGAGGCCCATGAACACCTTCACCGCGTCGCCATCACGCCCGGCCGCCGTGGCCGCGGCGCGCACCTTGTCGACCTGGGCGCGGGTCGCGGCCTTGTTCTGGCCACTGATGAACACGCATTCGGCATGCTGCCCGGCAAACGCCAGGCCACGCTCGGAGGCGCCGGCCTGGAACAGCACCGGGGTGCGCTGTGGCGACGGTTCGCACAGGTGATAACCCTCCACCCGGTAGAATTCGCCGTGGTGCTGCACCTTGTGCACCTTGGCCGGGTCGGCGTACACGCGCTGTTCGCGGTCATTGCGCACGGCGTCGTTTTCCCAACTGCCTTCGAGCAGCTTGTACAGCACCTGCAGGTATTCGTCGGCCTGGTCGTAGCGCCGGTCGTGCTCGGGCTGCGCGTCCAGGCCCATGGCCTTGGCCGCGCTGTCGAGGTAGCCGGTGACGATGTTCCAGCCCACCCGACCATTGCTCAGGTGGTCGAGGGTCGAGAGCCTGCGGGCGAACAGGTACGGCGGCTCGTAGGTGAGGTTGGCGGTGAGGCCGAAACCCAGGTGGCGGGTGACTGCGGCCATCGCCGACACCAGCAGCAGCGGGTCGTTGACCGGCAGCTGGATGGACTCCTTGAGGGGCACATCGACCGACTGCTGGTACACGTCGTACACCCCGACGATGTCGGCGATGAACAGGCCGTCGAACAGCCCGCGCTCGAGCAACCGCGCCAGGTCGGTCCAGTACTCGAGGGTCTTGTACCGGGTCGAGGTGTCGCGCGGGTGCGTCCACAGGCCGTGGTTGATATGCCCCACGCAGTTCATGTTGAACGCGTTGAGCAGGATCTTCTTTTTCGCCATCAGATGGTGCCCCGCGACGGTGGGTTTTCATCGTTGAGGTAGAAGTTGCCGATGGCGTGGTACTTCCAGCGCACCGGGTCGTGCAGGGTGTGCACGCGGGCGTTGCGCCAGTGGCGGTCCAGGCCGTGTTCGGCCAGGGTGGCCTGGCTGCCGGCCAGTTCGAACAGCGTGCTGCCGGCGGCCAGGGAGATCTCGGTACTGATGGCGCGCGCCTCGGCCACGGCGATGGAGGCCGCCGCGACGGTGTCGGCATCGGTCTCGGCCTGGGCTCGGTCGAGGTATTCGCCGGCGCGTTCGAGCAAGGCTTCGGTGGCATGCAGGCGGATCGCCAGGTGACCGAAGGACTTGAGCGTCAACGGGTCGTCGACTGCCTTGTCGATACCCGAGTCGATCCATGGCCGGGTGCGCGTGCGCACAAAATGCAGGGCATCTTCATAGGCGGCGCGGGCGATGCCGGTGTCGATGGCGGCGTGCAGAATCTGCGCCAGCGGGCCGACCGGGGTCGGGCGCTCGAAGGCGCTCTGGAACGGCACCACATCGTCGGCTTCGACACGCACGTTGTCGAACACCACCGAGCCACTGCCGGTGGTGCGCTGGCCGAAGCCGCTCCAGTCGTCGATCACGTCGAGCCCGGCGCTGTCGGCGGGCACGAAGGCCAGCTGTTGCACGCCCTGTTCGTCGATCACCGAGGTGGGGATGCGCTGCGCGTACAGCGCGCCAGTGGCGTAGAACTTGCGGCCGTTGATGCGGTAGCCGTCACCGTCACGGGTGAGGGCGGTGGTGCGGTCGTGGGCGGTCTTGGTGCCCAGTTCGGCCAGGGCGTTGCCGAAGCGCCTGCCGGCCAGCACCTCGGCGTACAGGCGTGCCTGCTGCTGCGGGCTGCCGTTCACGCGCAGCACTTCAAGGGCGTAGAAGTGGTTCTGCGGGATCTGCCCCAGCGAGGCGTCGGCCTGGGCCATACGGGCGATGACCTTGGCCAGGGTGACGTTGGACACGCCTGCGCCACCGAAGGCTTTCGGCACGCTGATGCCCCACAGGCCCGAGCGCGAGAACAGCGCCAGTTCCGGGTGCGGCAGGCGGCGTTCACGGTCGCGCTCGATGCTGTCGCGGCGCAGTTGTTCGGCAATCTGTTCGGCAGTTTCCAACGCCTGGGCATCAGAAGAGATGACCGCCACGAGATCGTGCGGTTGCGGCAATAGGCTCATGAGAGGGCTCCAGTGGTCTGGTCAGATCCAGGAATGCCGGGCAGGCAGGGTCGCGTTGAGGTGGTAGGCGCCCACGGCGTGGTACTTCCAGCGCACCGGGTCGTGAAGGGTGTGCACGCGGGCGTTGCGCCAGTGCCGGTCGAGGTTGAACTCGGCCAGGGTGGCGCGGCTGCCCGACAGCTCGAACAGCTTCTCGCTGGCCTGCAGGGCAATCTCGGTGGTCAGCACCTTGGCTTCGGCCACGGCAATCGAGGCACGTGCGGCAGCGGCGGCATCGATGGGCGCGGCGTTGACCTCGTCGAGCACGCGCGCGGCGCGGCCGAGCAGCGCCTGGGCGGCATGCAGTTCGAGGGTCAGGCGGCCGATGTCGGCAATCACATAGGGGTCGTCACTGGCGCGATCGACCTTGGCGTCGACCCACGGCCGCGCGCGTTCGCGCACGAAGCTGATCGCATCGGCCACTGCGGCCTCGGCGATGCCGGCGTCGATGGCGGCCTGCACCAGCTGCGAGGCGGCGCCCTGGATGTTGGGGCTGTCGGCCTGGCGCCAGTTGTCGAGCACCAGCTCCGCGTCCACCGGCACCTCGTTGAGCAGCACCGTGCCGCTGGCGGTGGTGCGCTGACCGAAGCCGGACCAGTCGTCGACGATACGCAGGCCCGGGCTGCCACGGCGCACGAAGGCCATGACCTGGCGCCCGTCGTCGTTCAGCGCCTTGACTGCCACCCAGTGGGCGAACAGCGCGCCGGTGGAATAGAACTTCTGCCCGGTGAGCAGAAAGTGATCGCCCTGGCGCACGGCGCGGGCCTTGAGTTCGAGGGTGTTCTTGCTGCCGCGCTCGGGGCCGGCATTGCCGATGCGCCAGCCGTCGAGCACCGACTTGAACAGCAGGTGCTTCTGACGTTCGTTGCCGGTGTTCTTGACCTGCTGGAGGATGCCGAACTGGTTCTGCGGGATCTGCCCCAGGGCCGGGTCGGCCGCACTGATGATGCGGAACACCTCGGCGATGGTGGCGAAGGAAACGTCCGGCCCGCCGTGCTCGCGCGGGATGCTGATGCTGCCCAGGCCGCTGCGGGTGAACTGCTCGATCTCGGCCCACGGCAGCTTGCGCTGCTGGTCGCGGCGGGCGGCCTGCAGGCGCGCGGCGGCGGCCAGTTCATGGGCGGCCTCCAGGGCCTCTGCGTCATTGCGCAGGACCTTGGCCGGCAGCAGTAATGGGGCGTTGTCCAGATCGCTGTGGACTGCGTCGTGTACCAAGCTGGACATCAGTACCGCTCCTTGGCTGCACTCAATGCCCTGGCGTTGCGCACTGGGGTGATTGTGTTCCTGACCATACCTACCTCACGTATTGGAAACGTCGCCGTGATCGATATGGGCGACAGAAATGCGCTGGTCCGGTGGTCCGGTCTATATACCCTAAGCGTGTATAAAAATTAAATAAACTAACCTTTAGGAATATGCATAGAAGTGCCTCCGCGGCCCTTGGCCGAACACCCGCAGGCGCACGGCCGGGGCCCACTGCGAGCAGTTGCCGACCTTGTCCAGAATGCAGTAGCTGGCGTCCAGGTGCTCGTCGTTGCCGGCTTCCAGCAGCACTTGGGGCGGGATCAGGCCCTGTATCGGGCAGCCGATACCGTCGCCGGACAGTGGCGCCAGGTCGATGCGCAGGTCGGCCCAGCGCAGGGTGATCGCATCGCCTTCGGCCATGTGCCGGTACGGCGCGATATTGAACGGTACACCCTGCCCGCAGCGGCTCAGATCCAGCCCTTGGCGCAGCAGCCGGCCAGGCAGGCGCAAGGGCGTCAGGTGCGGGTTCTCCGGGGTGGTCACGTAGCCGCCGGGGCAGTTCAGCTTGACCGCTACCTGCAATGGCGCGGAGCGTCGCGGGTGCTGGCCGGGCTGGAGCAGGCGGTAGTGCAGGGTGTTGAGCCCCGGGTAGAGCATCTGCCTGGGCACGGCGAGGGCGATCGAGGTGCCGGGCTCGCCGGCGCGCAGTAGATGCGCGGCCACGTAGCGGTTGCCCCAGAACAGCTCCAGCAGGTCGCCGGCCTGCAGGGTCGGTGCGGTCTGGATGCTGGCTTGCAGGTGGCTGGCGGTGTGCACGCCAATGCCATGGGGCGCGATATGGAGCAGGGCGGGGGGCGGCAGTTCAGATCCTTTGGCTGCGCGGTGCATGGTCCGTTTCCTTGTGCGGGTGGTGGCACGAGGCTTTGGTTATTGGCTGGATCGGCAGGTGAGTCAAGGTGCCCGATGGCCGTGACCGGGCAGTCGGCAGCGCTTCAGAGCGGTCCTACCCGAAGCGGCATGGGGGCTGTGGATAAACTCGGATTTGTCTGTGCTCGGGCGGTGCATCCGGGTCAGTGGGCGTGGCCCTGCGCGCCGAGAAACTTGCCCAGAAACTGGCGTGTGCGTTCTTCCTTCGGCGCGGCGAACAGGGCCTTGGCCTCGCCCTGTTCGACGATCACGCCCTTGTCGAAAAAGATCACCCGGTTGGCCACGTCGCGGGCGAAGTTCATTTCGTGGGTGACGATGATCATGGTGCGGTTTTCCTGGGCCAGGCCGCGAATGGTCGCCAGCACCTCGCCCACCAGCTCGGGGTCCAGCGCCGAGGTGGGTTCGTCGAACAGGATCACCTGCGGCTCCATGGCCAATGCACGGGCAATGGCCACGCGCTGCTGCTGGCCACCGGATAGGCGCCGCGGGTAGGCATCCTCCTTGCCCGCCAGGCCGACCTTGGCCAGCAGCGCACGGCCCAGGGCCAGGGCCTTTTCGCGGGGGGCCTTCTTGACCACCAGCGGCCCCTCGATGACGTTCTCCAGGGCGGTGCGGTGCGGGAACAGGTTGAAGTTCTGGAACACGAAACCGACCTGCTGGCGCAGGTGGCGAATCAACGTGGCCTGCTTGGCCAGCGGACGGTCGCCGTCGATCTCGATGTCGGCCACACGAATGCGTCCGCTGCTGGGGGTCTCCAGCAGGTTCAGGCAGCGCAGGAAGGTGGTCTTGCCCGAGCCGCTGGGGCCGATGATGGCGATCACTTCACCGGCCTCGACCGTCAGGCTGATGTCGTCGAGCACGGTCAGGCCGTTGAACTGCTTGCTCAGGCGGGTGACTTCGATCATGCCTCAGGGCTCCAGGTCATGGCGGTTGACCCGCGCTTCCAGACGGTTCTGCAGGTGGGCCAGCGCGCTGGCCAGCACCCAGTAGATCAGGGCGGCGGCCAGGTACATGGTGAAGATCTCAAAGGTGCGTGCGGTAATCAGCTGGGCCTGGCGGAACAGCTCCGGCACCTGGATGGTGGCGGCCAGCGCGGTGTCCTTGACCAGCGAGATGAAACTGTTGCCCAGCGGCGGCAGGGCGGTGCGCGCGGCCTGCGGCAGGATCGCGCGGCGCATCGCCTGGCCGCGGGTCATGCCGATGCTGGCGGCGGCCTCCCACTGGCCGCGGTCGATGGAGCTGATCGCGGCGCGCAGGATTTCACAGGCATAGGCGGCCATGTTCAGGGAAAACCCGATCAGCGCCGCGGGCAGCGGGTCCAGCTCGATGCCCAGCTGCGGCAGGCCGTAATAGATCATGAACAGCTGCACCAGCAGCGGCGTGCCGCGAAAGAACGATACATAGACCCGCGCCGTCCAGCTCAGCAGCTTGATCGCAGACAGGCGCATCAGCGCCAGGCCGAAGCCGATCAACAGGCCGAAGAACATCCCGCCCAGGCTCAGGAACACCGTGAAGTAGGCGCCCTTGAGCAGAAAGGGCGCGCTGTCCAGGGCCAGCTGCAGGCTCTCTTCGATCATTGCGTCACGTCAGCACTGAAATACTTCTCGGAAAGCTTTTTCAGCGTGCCGTCGGCGCGCAGTTTGTCGAGGGCCTTGTTGATCGCGTCGAGCAGTTCCGGCTCGCCCTTGCGCAGGGCCACGCCGGCTTCCTGGCGCGAGAAGGCGTCGCCGGCGGCGATGGTGTCCTTGGCTTTTCTGGCGTATTCCAGTGCCGCCAGGCGGTCGATCAGGATGGCGTCGATGCGGCCCACGCGCAGGTCCTGGAACTTGCTCGGGTCATCGTCGTAGGTCTTGATGATGGCTTTGGGCACGTTGTCCTTGAGCCATTGCTCGTAGTTGGTGCCCAGGCCCACGCCCACCTTCTTGCCGGCCAGGTCCTGCGCGGTCTTGAGGGTGTCCTTGTTCTTGGTCAGCACCAGGGCCTGGATGCCGGAAACGGTGTAGGGCTCGGAGAAGTCGTATTTCTTCTTGCGCTCGTCGGAGATGGTCACCTGGTTGACCACGATGTCCAGACGCTTGGATTCAAGGGCGGCGAGGATGCCGTCCCACTTGGTCGGCTGCAGCCTGGCCTTGACCCCGAGTTCCTTGGCCAGGGCCTCGGACAGCTCGACCTCGAAGCCGGTCAGCTTGCCGTCGGTGTCGACGAAGCTGAACGGCGGGTAGGTACCCTCCAGGCCGACACTGATGCTGCCGCTGTCCTTGATCTTCTGCAATTGCTCGCCGGCGACCGCCTGGCCAAGCAGGCCCAGGCCAAGTACCAGGGCAGCCCCTGTGCCCAGCAACTGTTTACCGAATACGGAAATCGTCATGACTGGCCCCGCTGATATCAATTAAGCCGTTATTGGTTGACTGCTCCAGACCTCAGGGTAGGCGAATAATGCAGGTGCCCCACCGGTATGCAGAAAAATCAGCGGGCCTTCGTCGAAACGCTGGCGCGCGATGCCGTCGAGCAGCCCGGCCATGGCCTTGCCGGTGTACACCGGGTCCAGCAGCAGGCCCTCGTGGCTGGCCAGCAGGCGGATGGCGGCCAGGGTGCCGGCATTCGGTTCGCCGTAGCGCGGCGCGAAGTACTCGTCCCACAGTTCGACCTTGAAGGCGTCAGGCAGGTCGATGCCCAGCAGCTCGGCGGTGCGTTCGGCCAGGCCCTGCACCTTGGGGCGCTGGGCCTCGTCGCTGCGCGACACGGTCACGCCGATCAGCGGCAGTTGCGGCAGCGCTTGGGCCAGCGCCAGGCCCAGGCCGCTGTGGGTGCCCGCACTGCCGGAGGCCAGCACCACCCCGGCGAAGGTCTGCCCGCTGCGGGTGATCTGCTCGGCCAGCTCCAGCCCGGCGCGCACATAGCCCAGGGCGCCACGCGCATTGGAACCGCCAATCGGCACGATGTAGGGCTTGCGTCCGCTGGCATGCAGGCGCACGGCCAGCGCCTGCAACTGGTCATCGGCATCGTCGAGGTTATCCACAAGCTCGACCCTGGCGTCGAACAGTTCCAGCAGCAGGCGGTTGCCGTTGTGCTGGTAGGCGGGGGAGTCGGTGCCGATGGGGTTTTCCAGCAGGGCCACGCAGCCCAGGCCCAGTTGCGCGGCCAGTGCTGCGGTCTGGCGCACGTGGTTGGACTGGATGGCGCCGGCGGTGATCAGCGTATCGGCACCGCTGGCCAGCGCGTCGGCGGCCAGGTACTCGAGCTTGCGCAGCTTGTTGCCGCCCAGGGCCAGCGGGGTGAGGTCGTCGCGCTTGATGTAGATGTCGCGCCCGGCCCAGGCCGACAGGCGTTCGAGCCGGTGCAGCGGGGTGGGTGCATCGAGCAAGGGCAGGCGTTTGAAGCGTTCGAGCTGGTGTTCGATCATGGCATCGGGCTGACTGGGGAAACTTCGACTATAGGCAGCCGTGGGCGTCTCTTCCACTGGGCCGGCTTATGCCGGATTTATAGCCAAAGCGCATAAAGGGATATTTTTTCCGCCGTGGCCATTTGCCGTAAAGTGATCCGCAACAAGGCGGCCACCCCCTCCACAAGCCGCCGCCGCGTCAGGAGAGACAACCGTGAGCGACAACGCGCAAACAGGCCATTGGCAGTTGCAAACCCTCGTCAGCCAGCTGCGTTCAGCCCGTGACCAATGGCGCAGCCGCAATGGCCGCAGCAGTGGCGAGCAGGGCGGGCGCGAGCTGCCCTCGCGCGAGGCGATGCGCCAGATTCTCGAGCAGCTGTGCGGCGCGCTGTTCCCCATGCGCCTGGGCCCGGTGGACCTGCGCGAAGAGAGCGAAGACTTCTATGTGGGCAACACCCTGGACGCGGCGCTGACCGCATTGCTGGCCCAGGCGCGCCTTGAGCTGCGCTACGCCGCGCGCCAGGGCAAGGCCGAGTCGCTGGAGATTGACGCCCAGGCGCTGCGCCTGATCCAGGATTTCGCCGCCGCCCTGCCGGGCCTGCGCACGTTGCTCGATACCGATGTACTGGCGGCCTATCACGGCGACCCGGCGGCGCGCAGCGTGGACGAGGTGCTGCTGTGCTACCCCGGCGTGCTGGCAGTGATCCACCACCGCCTGGCGCATCACCTGTACCGCGCCGGGCTGCCGCTGCTGGCGCGCATCAGTTCGGAGCTGGCGCATTCGGCCACCGGCATCGACATTCACCCCGGCGCGCAGATCGGCCCGAGCTTCTTCATCGACCATGGCACCGGTGTGGTGATCGGCGAGACGGCGATCATTGGCGAGCGGGTGCGTATCTACCAGGCGGTGACCCTGGGCGCCAAGCGGTTCCCGGCGGACGAGTCGGGGCAGTTGCAGAAGGGCCAGCCGCGCCACCCGATCGTCGAGGACGACGTGGTGATTTACGCCGGCGCGACTATTCTGGGGCGTATCACCATCGGCAAGGGCTCGACCATCGGCGGCAATGTGTGGCTGACCCGCAGTGTGGCGGCAGGCAGCAACCTGACCCAGGCCAATCTGCAGCATGATGATGGGACGCAGAAGTAGATCTTCAGTGTTTTTGAAGGCCTCATCGCGGGCCGAGCCCGCTCCCACAACGATCACCGCTGTTTTTGTGGGAGCGGGCTTGACCCGCGATGGGTCGCACCGTAACCCCCATCCATGTTTAACTTGAACGCTCGTTCAACTTAAACGGTGGTCCGCTGCCGGTGTTCAACAGGAGGAAACCCTTTGCTGAACCCGTACAACTCAACCCTCACACACCCCCGCGAGGTGCACACGCAATGAGTGCACCGTCTTCGAATACCCCCAGCACTATCCGCATGAACCCCCCGGTGTTCTATTTTGCCGCCAGCTTCATCCTGCTGTTCGGCCTGACCGTGATCAGCAACCCGCAGGTGGCCGGTGAATGGCTGCTGGCGGCGCAGAACTGGGCCGCCAACACCGTGGGCTGGTACTACATGCTGGCGATGACCCTGTACCTGGTCTTCGTGGTGGTCACCGCCTTGTCCGGCTACGGCAAGATCAAGCTCGGTGCCGACCACGACGAACCCGAGTTCAGCTACCTGTCGTGGGCCGGCATGCTGTTCGCCGCCGGCATCAGCATCACGCTGTTCTTCTTCTGCGTCTCCGAACCCCTGACCCACCTGCTGCAGCCGCCCCAGGGCGAAGCCGGCACCGCCGAGGCCGGGCGCCAGGCGATGCAGCTGCTGTTTCTGCACTGGGGCCTGCACGGCTGGGGCGTGTTCGCCTTCGTGGGCATGGCGCTGGCCTACTTCGCCTACCGCCACAACCTGCCGCTGGCGCTGCGTTCGGCGCTGTACCCGCTGATCGGCAAGCGCATCAACGGCCCCATCGGCTACGCGGTGGACGGCTTCGGCATCATCGCCACGGTGTTCGGCCTGGGCGCCGACATGGGCTTTGGCGTGCTGCACCTGAACTCGGGCCTGGACTACCTGTTCGGCATCCCGCACACCCAGTGGGTGCAGGTGATCCTGATCAGCCTGATGATGGGGGCAGCGGTGGTGGTGGCCATCGCCGGGGTCGACAAGGGCGTGCGGGTGATGTCCGACATCAACATGGTGCTGGCCTGCGCACTGCTGCTGTTCGTACTGTTCGCCGGGCCTACCCAGCACCTGTTCAACACCCTGATCCAGAACCTGGGCGACTACCTGGGCGCGTTGCCGCGCAAGAGCTTCGATGTGTACGCCTACAACGAACCGAGCGACTGGCTGGGCGGCTGGACGGTGTTCTACTGGGCCTGGTGGATTGCCTGGGCGCCGTTCGTCGGGTTGTTCATCGCACGGATTTCCCGCGGGCGCACCATCCGCGAGTTCGTGTTCGGCGTGCTGCTGATTCCGCTGGGCTTCACCCTGGCGTGGATGTCCATCTTCGGTAACAGCGCGATCCTGCAGGTGCTCAATGGCGCTACGGCGCTGGGGCAGTCGGCGCTGGAAAACCCCTCGATGAGCCTGTACCTGCTGCTGGAAACCTACCCGTGGAGCAAGGTGGTGATCGCGGTCACGGTGTTCATCAGCTTCGTGTTCTTCGTCACTTCGGCCGACTCGGGCACGGTGGTGCTCTCGACCCTGTCGGCCCGTGACGGCAGCCCGGACGAGGACGGCCCCAACTGGCTGCGGGTGTTCTGGGGTGCGATGACGGCGCTGGTGACCAGCGGGCTGCTGTTTGCCGGCAGCATCGACTCGCTCAAGTCGGCGGTGGTGCTGACCTCGCTGCCGTTCTCGGTGATCCTGCTGGCGATGATGTGGGGCCTGCACAAGGCGTTCTACCTGGAGTCGCAGCGTCAGATCGCGCAGATGCACTCGCTGGCACCGTTCGCCAACTCGCGGCGCGGGCGTGGCGGCTGGCGGCATCGCCTGAGCCAGGCTGTGCACTTCCCCTCGCGGGACGAGGTGTACCGGTTCATGGATGACGTGGTGCGCCCGGCGATTGCCGAGGTGACCGACGTGTTTGCCGAGAAGGGCCTGAATGTCATCACCCAAGAAGACCCGAGCCACGACAACGTGAGCTTGAAGATCGGCCATGGCGAAGAGCAGCCGTTCATCTACCAGGTGCAGATGCGCGGCTACTTCACGCCATCGTTCGCACTGGCCGGGCTGGGCACGCAGGAGTTGAAGAACCGGCGCTACTACCGCGCCGAGGTGCACCTGAGTGAAGGCAGCCAGGATTACGACCTGGTGGGCTACAGCAAGGAGCAGATCATCAACGACATCCTCGACCAGTACGAGCGTCACCTGCAGTTTTTGCACATGGTGCGTTAGGGCTGCCGGCCCCTTCGCCGGCACGGCCGGCTCCTACAGGAGCCGGATTTGCCGGCGAATGCCTCCCTCTTGCCAGCTACGCCCAACGGGGTGTTTTCATATCTTGATTCGTACCACGTAGTACGTAATTGATGGCCGCGGCGCACCGCCTCAAAACGGCTTGTCGCCCAGAATAGTCGCCCGATGCATTACCCGCCGCTGCGGTCGGTAATCGTCCACCGCGTAATGCTGCGTTACGCGGTTGTCCCAGAACGCCACGTCGTTTTCCTGCCAACGCCAGCGGATGGTGAACTCCGGGCGCGTGGCGTGGGCGAACAGCAGTTTCAGGATCGCCTCGCTCTCGGCCTCGCCCAGTTCGTTGATGCGGGTAGTGAAGCCTTCGCTCACGAACAGCGATTTGCGCCCGCTCACCGGGTGCGTGCGGATCACCGGGTGCGACAGCGGCGGGTTGTTGCGTCGCGCCGCTTCCCAGCGCGCCAGGTCTTCGGCGGTGTTGCCAAAGCGCTCCAGCGGAAACGACTTGGTGAAGTCGTGGGTGGCGGTCAGCCCGTCGAGCAGCTGGCGCAGCGGCGCCGACAGTGCCTCATAGGCGGCAATGCCGCTGGCCCACAGGGTGTCGCCACCATAGGCCGGCAACTGCTTGGCGCTGAGCACCGCACCCAGCGCCGGGGTGGGCAGAAAGGTCACGTCGGTATGCCAGATGGCGTTGTCGCGTACATCGGTGACGGCCGTGTCGAGCACCAGCACCTGTGGCGTTTCGGGCACGTTGGGGTAGATGGGGTGAATGTGCAGATCGCCGAAACGCGCGGCAAAACTGGCCTGCTGCTGCGGGGTCAGCGGCTGCTCGCGGAAGAACAGCACCTGGTGCTGGAGCAGCGCCTGCTCCACGGCGTCACGGTGTTCACGGCTGATCTCGCGGGTCAGGTCGATGCCGCTGATCTGTGCGCCGAGCGCGGGGCTCAGCGGGGTAATGGTCAGGCTCATGTCGGTCTCTTTGTGCAAGTCTCAATGGCTCTGGCCATGCCAGGGCACCAGCTTGCGCTGCAGGGCGCGCAAGCTCATTTCCAATGCGAAGGCGATCAGGGCAATCACCAGAATGCCCAGCACCACCACGTCGGTCACCAGGAACTGCGCGGCTGACTGCACCATGAAGCCCAGCCCGCTGGTGGCGGCAATCAGTTCGGCGGCCACCAGGGTCGA
Organism: Pseudomonas sp. PS01300; assembly: GCF_029960155.1. Classification (NCBI taxonomy): domain Bacteria; kingdom Pseudomonadati; phylum Pseudomonadota; class Gammaproteobacteria; order Pseudomonadales; family Pseudomonadaceae; genus Pseudomonas; species Pseudomonas sp. PS01300. The sequence continues at coordinate 43,912 of NZ_JASCPN010000012.1, forward strand.
CCAGCCCACGCCCAGGCCGATGCGCACGCCGGTAAGAATGTCGGGCAGTGCGCTGGGCAGGATCACGTGGCGAATCAGTTGTGCCCGGGTGGCCCCCAGCGACTGCGCGGCGCGCAGCCTGGCCGGGTCGACGGTGCGCACGCCGGTGGCAGTGGCGATGGCGATCGGGGCGAAGATCGCCAGGTAGATCAGCAGCACCTTGGACAACTCGCCGATGCCGCACCAGATCACGATCAACGGCAGGTAGGCCAGCGGCGGGATCGGCCGGTAGAACTCGATCAGCGGGTCAAAGATGCCGCGGGCAATACGGTTGTGGCCGATGGCGATGCCGATCGGGATCGCGGTCAGGATCGCCGCGCCCAGGGCCAGGCCGATACGCTGCAGGCTCGCGCCCAGGTGCTGCCACAGGGTCGATTCCATGTAGCCCTGGATCATCAGTAGCCAGGCCTTGCCCAGCACCGCCTCGGGCGAGGGCAGAAACAGCGGCTCGATCCATTCGGCGGCGGTCACCGCCCACCAGGCCAGCAGCAGCGTGGCCAGGGTCAGTACGCTGATCCAGCGTGTGCTCAGGCTGCGCCGCGCCTTCACGGGCACCGCTGCAGCAGCGGCAGGTTTGGCCGTTACCGGCAGGTCGAGGCTGCTCATGCGAGCTCCTTGCGCGGGGTGGCGCTGCGTTGGGAGAACACCCGCGACAGTACGTGCTCGCGGGTTTCGATGAAGCGTGGGTCGGACTTGATCGCGCGTGCCGATTCGCCTGCGGCGTAGCGCTGGCCGAAGTCCAGTTGCAGGCGCTCGACGATCTGCCCCGGGTTGGGCGCCAGCAGCACCAGTTCGGTGGCCAGGAACACCGCCTCCTCGATGTCGTGGGTAATCAGGAACACCGGCTTGGCGGTGCGTTGCCACACCTGCAGCAGCAGTTCCTGCATCTGTTCGCGGGTGAATGCATCCAGGGCGCCGAACGGCTCGTCCATCAGCAGGATGCGCGGGTCGGCAGCCAGTGCACGGGCCAGGCCCACACGCTGCTTCTGCCCGCCCGACAATTGCCAGATACGCCGGCTGCCGAAGTCGGCCAGGTCCACCAGGGCGAGCATTTCGCGGGCCCTGGCTTCACGTTGTGCACGGGGTACGCCGGCCAGTTCCAGGCCGAAGCCGACGTTGGCCAGTACGTCCTGCCAGGGCAGCAGGGCGTCGTCCTGGAACACCACGCCACGGTCGGCGCCGGGGCCCTGCACCGCTTGGCCATCGAGGGTGATGCGCCCGGCGCTGGGGGTGACGAAGCCGGCGATCAGGTTGAGCAGCGAAGTCTTGCCGCTGCCGGAAGGGCCCAGGGCCACCAGCAGCTGCTGCGGGCCCAGGCTCAGTGAGATGTCGGCCAGTACGGGTTCGGCAGCGCCGGGGTACTGTGCGCTGATGCGCTCCAGTTGTAGCAGGGCCATGAAGGGGCTCCGGTGTCAGTTGGTGATGAACTGGGCGCTGACATAGGGCGCGTAGTCCGGCAGTACCGCGTCGACCTTGCCTTGTTCCTTGAGGAAGGTGGCGGTGTCGGTGATGGCCTTGGTGGTCGGTGCGCCCAGGGCCGCGACCTGGTCGGCGGCCAGCGGGAACACGTTGCCCTGCAGCAGGCCCGGAATGTCCGCGGCCTTGGCGCCGGAAAGCTTGACCAGCTTGTCGACGTTGGCCTTGTCGGCCAGCCAGGCTTGCGGGTTTTTGCGGTAGTCGGCGTAGGCGTCGAGGGTGACCTTGGCGAAGGCCTTGACGATCTCGGGGTGCTTGGCGGCGAAGTCCTTGCGCACGATCCAGGCGTCGAAGGTCGGTGCGCCTTTTTCGGCCAGCTCGCCGGAGGTGATCAGCACCTTGCCGTTTTCCTTGGCCACGCCCAGGGCTGGGTCCCATACGTAGGTGGCGTCGATGTCGCCGCGCTTCCAGGCGGCGATGATCGCCGGTGGCGCGAGGTTGAGGATCTGCACCTTGGACGGGTCGATGTTCCACTGTTTGAGTGCGGCCAGCAGGCTGTAGTGGCCGGTGGACACGAACGGTACGGCGATCTTCTTGCCGATCAGGTCCTGCGGCGAGTTGATGCCGCTGCCCTCGCGAGCCACCAGTGCCTCGGCGGCGCCGATCTGGGTGGCGATCAGGAAGGTTTCCACCGGCAGCTTGCGGGTGGCGGCGGCGGCCAGGGGGCTGGAGCCCAGGTAGCCGATCTGTACGTCACCGGAGGCGACGGCGGTGATCACGTCGGCGCCGCTGTCGAACTTGCGCCAGTCGATGCTGGCCTTGCTGGTCTTTTCATAGGTGCCATCGACCTGGGCCACCTTGGCCGGATCGACGGTGGTCTGGTAGGCCACGGTCAGGTCGGCGGCCTGGACGAAGAAGGCGGCACCGGCCAGGGCCAGGGCGGTGAACAGGCGCAGCGGGGCAGGCAGGGTCATGGAAAACTCCTCGTCAGGCGGGTAGGCGGTGTGGATGACGAGAAGACTAGTTGATCTAAGAATGTCGAAATAAATAACTTTTTGGCATTAGCTTAGGAGTCATTGGCTGGATGACCCGGGTCAAGGTAGTCGCTGCCAGGGTGGTGAACAATCGCGGGCTGCCGGGGCAATGAGGAAGATGATCGGTATAAAAAATATCTTTTTAAGAAGATATGGGAATTAGCTTATGGGCTATCCTGCAAAACGCTGAAATAATCGGACTATATTCCGTAATAATCTGAAAAATTCACAAAATTGTCTTTTTTGATTTATAGGATTGTCATTATCCTTCGCACCCAAGGCCGGCGCCTTAGACCAAAGTAGTGAAACGACTGGTTACGATTGACTTATCAGTCACGCTTTGGTGCTAATCGCCAATCGTCTTTGGAGCGGAACGACAGAGTCTGCCCATCAAGCGACACACAAAAATTAGAATCGAAAGGAGTGATGCATGAACAAGTCCAGCCTGGCACTTGCCGTGGCCGTAGGGGTACTGGCCCAGCAAGCGGGTGCAGCCGGTTTTGTGGAAGACAGCAAGGCGAGCATCACTGCGCGCAACTTCTACATCAACCAAGACAACCGTAATGGCGATGGCAAACCTTCCAAACAGGAAGAATGGGGCCAAGGTTTCATCTTCAACTTCAGCTCGGGCTTCACCGAAGGCACAGTCGGCTTTGGTGTCGACGCCATCGGCCTGGCCGGTTTCCGCCTGGACTCGGGTAAAGGCACCCACTACAACCCAACCAGCTCTGCCAAGGGCGGCCTGGTGTTCCCAACCGACGGCGACGGCCGTGCGGTCAACGAATTCAGCAGCGTGGGCCTGACCGGTAAGGTCAAGATCTCGAAAACCGTCGCCCAGTTGGGCACCCTGCAGCCAAAACTGCCGGTCGTGACCTACAACGACGGCCGTCTGCTGCCGCAGACCTTCGAAGGTGGCCAGATCACCTCGAACGAAATCGACAACCTGACGCTGGTCGGCGGCAAGCTGGAACACGCCAAGGGCCGTAACTCGACCAACAACGAGTCGCTGACCATCGCCGGCTCCAACGGCAACCCGCAAACCGCTACCTCGAACCGTCGCAGCAACGCGTTCTACTACGCCGGTGCCGACTACAAGATCACCAAGGACCTGTTGGCGCAGTACTACTACGGCAACCTGGACGACTTCTACAAACAGCACTTCCTGGGCCTGACCCACACCCTGGCACTGCCAGTGGGTAGCCTGAAGTCCGACCTGCGTTATTTCTACAGCGATTCGGACGGCAAGAACGGCAGCACCGAAGGTCGCCTGGCCGGCTACCGTGCCTCCGGTTACCAGAACAACGGTGAAGTCGACAACCGTACCTGGAGCGCCAAGTTCACCTACAGCCTGCAAGGCCATGCCTTGAGCGCCGGCTACCAGCGCGTCAACGGTACCAGCGACTTCCCGTTCCTGAACCAGGGTGACGGTTCGACCAGCTACCTGATCACCGACGTGCAGATCGGCAAGTTCCAGCGTGCCGGCGAGCGCACCTGGCTGGCGCAGTACGCCTATGACTTCGCTGCCATCGGCGTGCCTGGCCTGACCACCTCCGTGATCTACCTCAAGGGCGACAACGTCAACGCGCCGGGCAGTGACCGTTCCGAGTGGGAACGTGACTTCACCCTGGGCTATGTCGTACCGGAAGGTACCCTCAAGGGTCTGGGCCTGGCCTGGCGTAACGCCTCGCTGCGTTCCGACGCGGTCAACCAGCGCGACCAGGACGAAAACCGCCTGATCCTCAGCTACACCTACAGCTTCCTGTAAGGCCTGGCTGAACGAAAAGCCCCGCCGTGTGCGGGGTTTTTTTTGCCCGTGAATTGATAGGCTTTTCAGTTATAAATAAATCGATATTTATTCTTTTTAACCTTATGCACAGGCAGGCTACAGTGAGGTCATAAACAACCCAGCCAAGGAGCCGCACCATGAGCCTCAGACTCGGCGATATCGCCCCCGATTTCGAACAGGATTCCAGCGCGGGCAAGATCCGCTTCCACGAGTGGCTGGGCGACAGCTGGGGCGTGCTGTTCTCGCACCCCGCCGACTTCACCCCGGTGTGCACCACGGAACTGGGCTTTACCGCCAAGCTCAAGGACCAGTTCGCCGAGCGCGGGGTCAAGGCCATCGCGCTGTCGGTCGACCCGGTGGACTCGCACCACCGCTGGATCGAAGACATCAATGAAACCCAGAACACCATCGTCAACTTCCCGATCCTGGCCGACGCCGACCGCAAGGTGTCGGACCTGTACGACCTGATCCACCCCAACGCCAGCGACACCCTGACGGTACGCTCCCTGTTCGTGATCGACCCGAACAAGAAGATCCGCCTGACCATCACCTACCCGGCCAGCACCGGCCGCAACTTCAACGAGATTTTGCGGGTGATCGATTCGGTGCAGCTCACCGACAACCACAAGGTCGCCACCCCGGCCAACTGGCAGGACGGTGACGAGGTGGTGATCGTGCCGTCGCTCAAGGACGAAGAGGAAATCAAGCGGCGCTTTCCGAAGGGCTACCGGGCGGTCAAGCCGTACCTGCGCCTGACCCCGCAGCCTAACCGTTGAATGTTTTGATGTAGCCACAGCAGGGTATTTCGGGGCCGTTTCGACGGCCCTTTTTTTATGTCCGCGCGGGCCTCTTTCGCCGGCAGGGCCGGCTCCTGCAAGGTTGCACTGCCCCCTGTAGGAGCCGGCCTTGCCGGCGAAGCTCTTATAGTTCCATATAGAATAAACAAATGAAAAAATATGATTTATTGGTATATATGCCGAGCTGTTATGGTCACTCCACTCCAGCGAGATCCAATCTCGCGGCCCTCTAGAACACGATCAAGGAAGTGCTCCAATGCTGGTTGTTTCTCTCGGCGGTAGTCCCAGTCTGCGTTCGCGCTCCGGCGTCCTGCTCGACCGCGCGCGGCAATGGCTGAACAGCCAGGGCGTGGAAGTTGTGAGCTTCCAGGTGCGCGATTTCCCCGCTGAAGACCTGCTGCACGCACGTTTCGACAGCCCCACGGTGCAGCACTTCCTGCAACTGGTAGCCCAGGCCGACGGCCTGGTGGTTGCCACCCCGGTATACAAGGCGTCCTTCGCCGGTGCGCTGAAGACCCTGCTCGACCTGCTGCCCGAGCGTGCGCTGGAACACAAGGTGGTTCTGCCCATCGCCACCGGTGGCAGCATCGCCCACATGCTGGCGGTGGACTACGCGCTCAAGCCGGTGCTCTCGGCGCTCAAGGCCCAGGAGACCCTGCAGGGGATCTTCGCCGACGACAGCCAGATCGCCTACGGCGAAGGCAGCGCCGCCGCCCAATTGGCGCCGGTGCTTGAGCAGCGTCTCAACGAATCGCTGGAACTGTTTCACAGCGCCCTGGCGCGCCGCCCCAAGCCGGTGGCCCCGGGCCTGCTCAACGAACGTCTGCTCAGTGCTCGCTGGAGCATCTGAAGCGCTACACCGGCTTTACCGTCTTACCCCACCTTACTCGCCCGCCAACGGGCAAGCAGGTGCAGCCTGAACCCCCACAGCAAAAAGGAGAGCGCTATGCGCACTGTCGTTTTGCGTCGCGGTCTGGTCGCTCTGTTTGCTGCGGCTGTGTCCTTCGGCGCCATCACTCAAGCCCAGGCCGAGAGCCTGCGCATCGGTTACCAGAAGTACGGCACCCTGGTGCTGCTCAAGGCCAAGGGCTCCCTTGAAAAGCGCCTGGCTGCCCAGGGCGTGCAGGTGCAGTGGACTGAATTCCCCGGCGGCCCGCAGCTGCTCGAGGGCCTCAACGTGGGCTCCATCGACTTTGGCGTGACCGGCGAAACCCCGCCCGTGTTTGCCCAGGCCGCCGGTGCCGACTTGCTCTACGTGGCCTACGAGCCGCCGGCCCCCACCAGCGAGGCGATCCTGGTGCCCAAGGGTTCGCCGATCCAGTCGGTGAAGGAACTCAAGGGCAAGAAGGTCGCCCTGAACAAGGGCTCCAACGTGCATTACCTGCTGGTGCGCGCCCTGGAAGACGCCGGCCTCAAGTACACCGACATCACGCCGGTATTCCTGCCGCCAGCCGATGCCCGCGCCGCGTTCGAGCGTGGCAGCGTCGACGCCTGGGTCATCTGGGACCCGTACCAGGCCGCCGCCGAGCAGCAGTTGCAGGCACGCACCCTGCGCGATGGCAGTGGCATCGTCGACAACCACCAGTTCTATCTGGCCACCCGGCCCTATGCGCAGCAGCACCCTGAAGTGATCGCCGCGCTGGTGGACGAGGTGCGCGCGGTGGGCGAGTGGTCCAAGGCCAACCCGCAGGAGGTCACCGACCAGGTGGCGCCGCTGCTGGGCCTGCCGGCCGACATCACCCTGACCTCGGTCAAGCGCCAGGGCTACGGTGCGCATTTCCTGACCCCGGACGTGGTCACCGCCCAGCAGAAGATCGCCGACACCTTCCATACCCTGAAGCTGATTCCCAAGCCGCTGAGCATCAAGGATGTGATCTGGACGCCACCGGCCAAGGTCGCCACCGCGCCTTGACGTTCGACCGCACCGGGGCGCCGCCCCGGCTTGCGCCACCCCTTAGGAGACAACTCCAATGAGCCTCAATGTTTTCTGGTTTCTGCCAACCCACGGCGACGGTCATTACCTTGGCACCGCCGAAGGTGCTCGCGCTGTCGATCATGGTTACCTGCAACAGATCGCCCAGGCCGCCGACCGTCTGGGCTTCGGTGGCGTGCTGATCCCTACCGGCCGCTCGTGCGAAGACTCGTGGCTGGTGGCCGCGTCGCTGATTCCGGTGACCCAGCGCCTGAAGTTCCTGGTGGCCCTGCGCCCGGGAATCATCTCGCCGACCGTGGCGGCGCGCCAGGCCGCGACCCTCGACCGCCTGTCCAATGGCCGTGCGCTGTTCAACCTGGTGACCGGTGGCGACCCGGAAGAGCTGTCCGGCGACGGCCTGTTCCTCAGTCACGAAGAGCGCTACCAGGCCTCGGTGGAATTCACCCGCATCTGGCGCCGCGTGCTGGAAGGCGAAACCGTCGACTACGATGGCCAGCACATCAAGGTAAAAGGCGCCAAGCTGCTCTACCCGCCGGTGCAGCAGCCACGCCCGCCGCTGTACTTCGGTGGCTCGTCGGAAGCGGCGCAAGACCTCGCCGCCGAACAGGTCGAGCTGTACCTGACCTGGGGCGAGCCACCGGCCGCCGTGGCCGAGAAAATCGAACAGGTGCGCGCCAAGGCCGCCCAGCAGGGCCGTAGCGTTCGTTTCGGTATCCGCCTGCACGTGATCGTGCGCGAGACCAACGCCGAGGCCTGGCAAGCGGCCGAGCGCCTGATCTCGCACCTGGACGACGACACCATTGCCCGTGCCCAGGCCTCGCTGGCGCGCTTCGACTCGGTGGGCCAGCAACGCATGGCTGCGCTGCATGGCGGCAACCGCGACAACCTGGAGGTCAGCCCCAACCTGTGGGCCGGGGTCGGCCTGGTGCGTGGCGGTGCCGGCACCGCGCTGGTCGGCGATGGCCCGACCGTGGCTGCACGGGTCAAGGAATACGCCGACCTGGGTATCGACACCTTCATCTTCTCCGGTTATCCGCACCTGGAAGAGTCCTACCGCGTGGCCGAACTGCTGTTCCCGCACCTGGACATCCAGCGCCCCGAGGCCCCGGCCGGTGCCAACTACGTAAGCCCGTTCGGTGAGATGGTCGCCAACGACATCCTGCCCAAAGCCGCGGCCAAGGCGTGAGGATCGAAGCATGAAACGATCCTCCATTCCCTTGTCGCATCGCCTGGCGCCGTGGGCCCTGCCCGTGCTGCTGCTGGCGGTGTGGCAGCTGGCGGTCAGCGCCGGCTGGCTGTCGACGCGCATCCTGCCAGCGCCGAGCGCGGTGCTCAGTGCCGGCGTGGAGCTGGTGCGCAGCGGCGAAATCTGGACCCACCTGGCCATCAGCGGCTGGCGCGCCGCGGTCGGCTTCGTGATCGGCGGCAGCATCGGCCTGGCGCTGGGCTTCATCACCGGCCTGTCGAAGTGGGGCGAACGCCTGCTCGACAGCTCGGTGCAGATGATCCGCAACGTGCCGCACCTGGCGCTGATCCCGCTGGTGATCCTGTGGTTCGGCATCGACGAGTCGGCAAAGATCTTCCTGGTGGCCCTGGGCACCCTGTTCCCGATCTACCTGAACACCTACCACGGCATCCGCAATGTCGACCCGGCGCTGGTGGAGATGGCCCGCAGCTATGGCCTGAGCGGTTTTGCGCTGTTTCGCCAGGTGATCCTGCCCGGTGCGCTGCCCTCGATCCTGGTGGGCGTGCGCTTCGCGCTGGGCTTCATGTGGCTGACCCTGATCGTGGCCGAAACCATCTCGGCCAACGCCGGCATCGGCTACCTGGCGATGAACGCCCGCGAATTTCTGCAAACCGACGTGGTGGTGCTGGCGATCGTGCTGTACGCCGTGCTCGGCAAGCTCGCCGACCTGGCCGCCCGTGGCCTGGAGCGTGTATGGCTGCGCTGGCACCCGGCCTATCAAGTCAGCAAGGGAGACGGCGCATGACCGTGCTCAAGGAACAACCGCCACGGCTGCTGCGCGGAATACCGCTGGCCGTGCACAAGCTGCAAAAGACCTTTGGCCAACGCCAGGTGCTGCGCGATATCGACTTGCACATCCCGGCGGGCCAGTTCGTTGCCATCGTCGGCCGTAGCGGCTGCGGCAAGAGCACCCTGCTGCGTCTGCTGGCCGGGCTCGACCAGCCCAGTGCCGGCGAGCTGCTGGCCGGTTCTGCGGCGCTCAGCGATGCCCGCGAGGACACCCGGCTGATGTTCCAGGAGGCGCGCCTGCTGCCCTGGAAGAAAGTCATCGACAACGTCGGCCTGGGGCTGACCGGCAACTGGCGCGAGCGTGCGTTGCAGGCGCTGGAGGCAGTGGGCCTGGCAGACCGGGCCAACGAGTGGCCGGCGGCGTTGTCCGGTGGGCAGAAGCAGCGCGTGGCCCTGGCCCGTGCGCTGATTCACCAGCCGCGCCTGCTGCTGCTGGACGAGCCGCTGGGCGCACTGGATGCGCTGACCCGGATCGAGATGCAGCAACTGATCGAGAACCTGTGGCGCAAGCACGGCTTCACCGTGTTGCTGGTGACCCATGACGTCAGCGAAGCGGTGGCCGTGGCCGATCGGGTGATCCTGATCGAGGACGGCGAGATCGGCCTGGACCTGCTGGTCGACCTGCCGCGTCCGCGGGCACGCGGCTCGCATCGCCTGGCGGCGCTGGAAACCGAAGTGCTGAACCGTGTCCTGTCGGTGCCGGGCACCCCGCCCGAGCCTGAACCTGTAGCACCTTTGCCCACGCAACTGCGTTGGGCCCATTGATCTTTCGTCTTTAAAAGGAAACCTGCACATGACCATCAAAGCGATCAACGTACGTAACCAGTTCAAAGGCACTGTGAAAGAAATTCTCGAAGGCCCTGTACTGTCGGAAATCGACGTGCAGACGGCATCGGGCATCGTCACCTCGGTGATCACCACCCGTTCGGTCAAGGAGCTGGAACTGGTGGTGGGCAGTGAGGTGATTGCGTTCGTGAAGTCGACTGAAGTGTCTATCGCCAAGCTCTGAGACCGCGCCGTCTGCATCGCGGGTCAAGCCCGCTCCCACAGGTGTCCCGCCGTTCTCAAGGACGGCGATTACCTTGTGGGAGCGGGCTTGACCCGCGATGAGGCCGTCAGCGTTTGGGCAGAAAGGGCGGCAGGTACAACCCCAGGTACGCATCGAACACCCGCATTCCTTCCTCCGCCATGCGCGGGGTGATCTGTCCGTGCAGCTGCACCGAACGGGCATACACCCGGTCTCCCAGCTCCATCGCCAGGGCAAACACATCCACATCGTCCGGCAACGCCGGCAGCCGGAAGTGCTCGGCAAACAGCTTGTGCATCAGGTCGCCCAGCTCGATATCGTGCTGGCGGTCGGCCTGGGTTACTTCGCTCAGCCCATGCTGCGCCAGAATCAGCTGGCGCGCCGCCGCATCCTGGTTGTAGATGCTCAGCATGCGCTGCTCCACCAGGCGCGACAGGTCGCCCCAGTGCTGCAGGCTGCCAGGCTCGATCGGCGCCTGCAGGCAGGCGCGAAAGGCGCTGTGCACATCCGCCGTCAAGGCTTCGAGCAGCGCCGGCACACTGGCGAAGAAGTGGTACACCGACGAGGGTGGGATCTGTGCGCGTTCGGCCACTGCATAGATCGACAGGCTGGCCACGCCTTCGCTGGCCAGCAGGTCGCGTGCGGCGGCCAGGATCGAGTCGATCCGGGCCTGGCTGGCAGCGCGCGGTTTGCGGGGCGTGGCTGCACGGCTCATGTCAGTTGCTGATCGCCAGGATGCTGGCCTGGTAGGCGCCCACGAACAGGTCGAAATCGACCACGTCCTCTTCGCGCTCCAGGGTGGCCTGGGCCTCCAGCGATTCACGCGCCAGGGCCTCGAAACGCCGCTGCGCCTCGCTGCTCAGCGGCGTGCCGCGCAAGTAGTCGGCATGCGCCTGGCTCTGGCGCAGGGAGAAGCGGCTGAAGCTCTCCTTGTGCTCGGTCATGCTCGCCAGCACCTGGGCCGACGGCGTCAGCGACGGGTCGCTGACCTTGGCCGCCTGCGCGGCCAGGGCCTTGGCGTGCTCGTCGCTGGCGTGGCTGCGGTCGAGCAGTTCGGCCAGCGGGGCGATACGTTGCAGCAGCTCGTCGGCCCACTGCTTGAGCGCGACCGGCTGGCCGTCACGTTGCAGTTCCAGGCCAGGCTTGCGGCCCTGCTTGACCACGCTGAGGAAGTTGCTGGTGCACTGGCCGCACTCGCCATTGTCCAGCAGCGGGCTCTGCTCCAGTGCGCAGAACAGCAGGAAGGCGTCGAGGAAGCGCGCTTCGGTGAGGTCGATGCCGGTGGGCAGGAACGGATTGATGTCCAGGCAGCGCACTTCGATGTACTGGATGCCGCGGGCCATCAGCGCCTGGATCGGCCGCTCGCCGCTGTAGGTCACGCGCTTGGGGCGGATGTTGGAGTAGTACTCGTTTTCGATCTGCAGGATGTTGGTGTTCAGCTGCACCCACTCGCCATCCTTGTGCGTGCCGATCTCGACATACGGCGCATAGGGCGTGGCGACGGCCTTGCGCAGGCTGTCGGTGTAGCTGGCCAGGTTGTTGTAGCACGGCGTCAGGCCGGCCTGGGCGTTGCTCTGGTAACCCAGGTCGCTCATGCGCAGGCTGGTGGCGTAGGGCAGGTACAGGGTGTCGGCATCGAATTGTTCGAGCTGGTGCGCGCGGCCGCGCAGGAAGCCTGCGTCCAGCGCCGGGGAGGCGCCGAACAGGTACATCAGCAGCCAGCTGTAGCGACGGAAGTTGCGGATCAGTGCGATGTACGCCGACGACTGGTAGTCGCGGTCGTCGCCCGCCTGTCCTTCGGCCTGGCGCAGCAGCGGCCAGATCTGTTCTGGCAGCGAAAAATTGTAGTGGATGCCGGCAATGCATTGCATGGTGCGCCCGTAGCGCAGGGCCAGGCCCTTGCGGTACACGTACTTGAGCTGACCGATGTTCGAGGTGCCGTACCAGGCGATCGGGATGTCTTCCTCGGCCGGCAGCGGGCAGGGCATCGACGGGCTCCACAGGTACTCGTTACCGAGCTTGCTGTAGGCGAAGCGATGGATGTTCTCGAGGCTTTCGAGGGTCTGGGCAGGGTCGGCCAGGGCAGGGGTGATGAACTCCAGCAGCGACTCGGAATAGTCGGTGGTGATCTGCTCGTGGGTCAGGGCCGCGCCCAGGGCTTCGGGGTGCGGGGTCTGGGCCAGACGACCGTCCTCGGTCACGCGCAGGCATTCACGCTCGATGCCGTGCAGGCACTGCTTGAGCAGGGAGAGGTTGTCGCCCTGGCCGAGCAGGCTCAGGCGGCGGTTGAGAAGTTCGCTCAAGATGGATTCCTTCACGCGTCAGTCGCCCCAATATGGGGGTGGAAACGACGGTCTACAAGGGTGGACAGAGGAACTGGCGTGGTCGCCTGGTTTTCGCAGGGTTCCGGCAGTGCCCGCGCACTGCCGAAAGTACCGCACATTGGGCATTTGCGGCTAGAGCACGGTGAAGGTGCCCTGGGCCCTGGCCATCAGTTTTTCGCCTTGCAGCACGTCGGCATCGACCACCAGGATGCGCCGCCCGGCCTGCAGCACGCGGGCCACGCACAGCACCTCGCCCTCGCTGACCGGACGCAGGTAGTTGATCTTGCATTCCACGGTGACGCTCTGCTTGTCGAAGCCATGGGCGCTGGAGCAGGCCAGGCCCATGGCGATGTCGACCAGGCTGAAGATCGCCCCGCCATGCAGCTTGCCGCCGCGGTTGCGCAGGTGCGGCTCAAGGGCCAGGGCCACCTCGGCAACGCCCTGGTCGAGGCGTTGCAGGCGACAGCCGAGCAGTTGGCTGAATGCGCTGCGCACCTGCTCTTCGGGCAGGTCGGTCACTTCTTCTTCAACTGCTTGGCGTTGGCGAACAGCGAGGCCATGGCGTTGTTGGCCGGGGCCGGGGTCTCCTTGGCGCGTGCCGGCTGCTGCTGGCGCGGTGCCGAGCCCGGGCGGCTGCCGCGGGCGCCGTCGATTTTCTCGCCCGGGGTGTCGCCCATGCGCATCGACAGGCCCACGCGCTTGCGCGGAATGTCCACTTCCATGACCTTGACCTTGACCACGTCGCCGGCCTTGACCGCTTCACGCGGGTCCTTGATGAACTTCTCCGACAGCGCCGAGATGTGTACCAGGCCGTCCTGGTGCACGCCGATGTCGACGAAGGCGCCGAAGTTGGTCACGTTGGTGACCACGCCTTCGAGGATCATGCCCAGTTGCAGGTCCTTGAGGTCTTCGACGCCTTCCTGGAACTCGGCGGTCTTGAACTCGGGGCGCGGGTCGCGGCCGGGCTTGTCCAGCTCTTGCAGGATGTCGGTGACGGTCGGCAGGCCGAAGGTTTCGTCGGTGAATTTTTTCGGGTCCAGGCGCTTGAGAAAGCCGCTGTCGCCGATCAGCGAGCGGATGTCGCGGTCGGTGTCGGCGGCGATGCGCTGTACCAGCGGGTAGGCTTCAGGGTGCACCGCCGAGGCGTCCAGCGGGTTGTCGCCGTTCATCACGCGCAAGAAGCCTGCGGCCTGCTCGAAGGTCTTCTCGCCCAGGCGGCTGACCTTTTTCAACGCGGCGCGGGTCTTGAAGGCACCGTTGGCATCGCGGTGTGCCACGATGTTCTGCGCCAGGGTGCTGTTGAGGCCCGAGATGCGTGCCAGCAGCGCCACCGAGGCGGTGTTGACGTCCACGCCCACGGCGTTCACGCAGTCCTCGACCACCGCATCCAGGCCACGGGCCAGCTTGAGTTGCGACACGTCGTGCTGGTACTGGCCCACACCGATGGATTTTGGGTCGATCTTGACCAGTTCGGCCAGCGGGTCCTGCAGGCGACGGGCAATCGACACCGCGCCGCGGATCGACACGTCCAGGTCGGGAAATTCCTTGGCCGCCAGCTCGGAGGCCGAGTACACCGAGGCGCCGGCTTCGGAGACCATGATCTTGGTCATTTTCAAGGCTGGGTATTTCTTGATCAGCTCGGCGGCCAGCTTGTCGGTTTCACGGCTGGCGGTGCCGTTGCCGATGGCGATCAGCTCGACCTTGTGCCTGGCGCACAGGGCGGCGAGCACGGCGATGGTCTGGTCCCACTGGTTCTTGGGTACGTGCGGGTACACCGTGGCGGTGTCGAGCAGTTTGCCGGTAGCATCCACCACCGCCACCTTGCAGCCGGTGCGCAGGCCCGGGTCCAGGCCCAGGGTGGTGCGCGGGCCGGCCGGGGCGGCCAGCAGCAGGTCATGCAGGTTGTGGGCGAACACGTTGATCGCCTCGCTCTCGGCGTTGTCGCGCAGCTCGCCGAACAGGTCGGTTTCCAGGTGCGTGTAGAGCTTGACCTTCCAGGTCCAGCGCACCACTTCGCCCAGCCACTTGTCGGCTGGGCGGTTCTGGTTTTTCACGCCGAAGTGCTCGCCGATCATCATTTCGCAGGGGTGCAGGGTGCCGGGCAGCTCTTCGCCGACCTTGAGGCTGGCCGACAGCACGCCTTCGTTGCGCCCGCGGAAGATCGCCAGGGCGCGGTGCGAGGGCGCGCTCTTGAGCGGCTCGTCGTGTTCGAAGTAGTCACGAAACTTTGCCCCTTCCTCTTCCTTGCCGGCCACCAGGCGAGCGCTGAGCACCGATTCCTGCTTGAGGAAGTTGCGCAGCTTGGCCAGCAGGCTGGCGTCTTCGGCGAAGCGCTCCATGAGGATGTACTTGGCGCCTTCGAGGGCCGCCTTGACGTCGGCCACGCCTTTTTCGGCGTCGACGAAGCGCGCCGCTTCGGTTTCCGGGTTCAGCTGCGGGTCGTTGAACAAGCCGTCGGCCAGCTCGCCCAGGCCGGCTTCCAGGGCGATCTGGCCCTTGGTGCGGCGCTTCTGCTTGTACGGCAGATAAAGGTCTTCGAGGCGGGTCTTGGTGTCGGCCAGCTTGATCTCGCGGGCCAGCTCCGGGGTCAGCTTGCCCTGCTCCTCGATGCTGGCCAGGATGCTGGCGCGGCGGTCGTCGAGTTCGCGCAGGTAGCGCAGGCGCTCTTCCAGGTTGCGCAGTTGGGTGTCGTCCAGGCTGCCGGTCACTTCTTTACGGTAACGGGCGATAAAGGGCACCGTGGAGCCTTCATCAAGTAGAGCCACGGCCGCTTCGACCTGTTGCGGGCGGACACCGAGTTCCTCGGCGATGCGGCTGTTGATGCTGTCCATAAAACCACCTGACAATTCGTGAATGCAAAGGCCGCAGGCCGGCGCCACGGGGCGCGCTCGAGCAGGGCGACGCTGGATCAAAGCGGCGCATTATACCCAGCGATCCGGGCTTGCGGGGATCGCGGCGCGCCAGCCTGTCGGGGCATGCCGCTGGCGACTTGGGAAAAATCTGCTAACAATGCACACGGCACGCTCAAATGGCGCCTAAGCCATAATGCCCGCCGAGATTAAAGGAGCTACCCATGAGCAGCACTGCACAACCCGCCGAAGGCGAGAAAATCCTCATCGTCGATGACGACCCGGGCCTGAGCAGCCTGCTGGAGCGTTTCTTCACCAGCAAGGGCTACCGTGCCCGCGCCGTACCCAACACCGAACAGATGGACCGCCTGCTGGCGCGTGAAGTGTTCAACCTGATCGTGCTCGACCTGATGCTTCCCGGCGAAGACGGCCTGACCGCCTGCAAGCGCCTGCGCGGGGCAAACAACCAGGTGCCGATCATCATGCTCACCGCCAAGGGTGACGAGCTCAGCCGCATCAAGGGCCTGGAACTGGGTGCCGACGACTACCTGGCCAAGCCGTTCAACCCCGACGAGCTGATGGCGCGGGTCAAGGCCGTGCTGCGTCGCCAGGCCCCGGTGGTACCGGGCGCACCAGGCAGCGAGGACGAAACCGTCACCTTCGGCGACTACGCGCTGTCGCTGGCCACCCGCGAACTCAAGCGCGGCGACGAAGTGCACATGCTCACCACCGGCGAATTCGCGGTGCTCAAGGCGCTGGTGATGCATGCCCGCGAGCCGCTGACCCGCGACAAGCTGATGAACCTGGCGCGCGGTCGCGAGTGGGACGCCCTGGAGCGCTCCATCGATGTGCAGATCTCGCGTTTGCGCCGCATGATCGAACCCGACCCTTCCAAGCCACGCTATATCCAGACCGTCTGGGGTGTGGGCTATGTCTTCGTGCCGGATGGCAATGCCGGCAAGTGAAGCC
Source organism: Pseudomonas sp. PS01300 (assembly GCF_029960155.1). NCBI lineage: Bacteria > Pseudomonadati > Pseudomonadota > Gammaproteobacteria > Pseudomonadales > Pseudomonadaceae > Pseudomonas > Pseudomonas sp. PS01300. Next base: position 60,121 of record NZ_JASCPN010000012.1, read on the forward strand.
TTGTACAGGAGCAGGTCAGCATAGGCAGGGCGCCCCTCGGGTTGCCCTGTTTTTGCCTGTGCCGAAATCCGCAACGCCTGCGAGCCGCGCTCGCTCCTGCCAACCGTGTAGCCGTCGCCCATGAAAACGCCATTGTGGTTCCCCCAAAGCTTCTTCGCCCGCACGCTGTGGCTGGTGCTGGCCGTGGTGCTGTTCTCCAAGGCACTGACGCTGGTGTACCTGCTGATGAACGAGGACGTGCTGGTGGACCGCCAGTACAGCCACGGCGTCGCACTGACGCTGCGCGCCTACTGGGCGGCCGATGAGGAAAACCGCGAGAAGATTGCCGAAGCCGCCGGCTTGAAGCGGGTGGTCGGCACCGGTGTGCCCGAGGGTGAGCAGCACTGGCCCTACAGCGAGATCTACCAGCGCCAGATGCAGGCCGAACTGGGCGAGGACACCGAGGTGCGCCTGCGCATCCATGCGCCGCCGGCGCTGTGGGTACAGGCCCCGAGCCTGGGCGATGGCTGGCTGAAGGTGCCGCTGTACCCGCACCCGTTGCGCGGCCAGAAGATCTGGAACGTGCTGGGCTGGTTCCTGGCCATCGGTCTGTTGTCCACGGCTTCGGCCTGGATCTTCGTGCGCCAGCTCAACCAGCCGCTCAAGCGCCTGGTGTTCGCCGCCCGGCAACTGGGCCAGGGGCGCAGCGTGCGCCTGCCGATCAGCGACACGCCCAGCGAGATGACCGAGGTCTACCGGGCCTTCAACCAGATGGCAGAGGATGTCGAGCAGGCGGGGCGCGAGCGTGAGCTGATGCTGGCCGGGGTGTCCCATGACCTGCGCACGCCGCTGACGCGCCTGCGCCTGTCGCTGTCGCTGCTGGCCAACGAAAGCGACCTGACCGATGACATGGTGCGCGACATCGAGGACATGGACGCGATTCTCGACCAGTTCCTGGCGTTCATCCGCGATGGCCGCGACGAGCCGGTCGAGGAGGTGGACCTCAGCGACCTGGTACGCGAGGTGGTCGCGCCGTTCAACCAGCCCGAAGAGCAGGTGCGGCTGTGCCTGGAGCCGATCCCGCCGTTTCCGCTGCGCCGGGTTTCGATCAAGCGCCTGCTCAACAACCTGATCGGCAATGCGCTGCATCACGCCGGGCAGGGCGTGGAAGTGGCGGCCTATGTCTCGGGTGACACCAGCGCGCCCTACGTGGTGCTGAGCGTGCTCGACCGCGGCGCCGGCATCGATCCGGGTGAGCTGGAGGCGATCTTCAATCCGTTCATTCGCGGTGATCGCGCCCGCAGCGGCAAGGGCACCGGCCTGGGCCTGGCTATCGTCAAGCGCATTGCCGCCCAGCACGGCGGCAATGTGGAGCTGCGCAACCGTTCCGGTGGCGGCATCGAGGCGCGGGTACGCTTGCCCCTGGGCCTGCTGCTGCCACGCGACGCGGTCTAGGGACGCAAGGGCTCAGCCCTTGCCCTTGGTGCGGGTCAGGTTCGGCCCGCCGTTCTTCTCCAGGTGTTCGATGATCATCCCGGCCACGTCCTTGCCGGTGGTGACCTCGATGCCTTCCAGGCCCGGCGAGGAGTTGACCTCCATCACCAGCGGGCCGTGATTGGAGCGCAGGATATCCACGCCGGCCACGCTCAGGCCCATGACCTTGGCAGCGCGGATGGCGGTCATGCGCTCTTCCGGGGTGACCTTGATCAGGCTGGCGGTGCCGCCCCGGTGCAGGTTGGAGCGGAACTCGCCGGGCTTGGCCTGGCGCTTCATCGAGGCGATCACCTTGTCGCCCACCACAAAGCAGCGAATGTCGGCGCCACCGGCCTCCTTGATGTACTCCTGCACCATGATGTTCTGCTTCAGGCCCATGAAGGCCTCGATCACCGACTCGGCCGCCTTGGTGGTTTCGCACAGCACCACGCCGATGCCCTGGGTGCCCTCGAGCACCTTGATCACCAGGGGGGCGCCGTTGACCATCTGGATCAGGTCGGGAATGTCGTCGGGCGAATGGGCAAAGCCGGTGACCGGCAGGCCGATGCCACGGCGCGACAGCAGTTGCAGGGAGCGCAGCTTGTCCCGCGAGCGGGCGATGGCCACCGATTCGTTGAGCGGGAACACGCCCATCATCTCGAACTGGCGCAGCACCGCGCAGCCATAGAACGTCACTGACGCGCCGATGCGCGGGATGACGGCGTCGAACCCTTCCAGCGGCTTGCCGCGATAGTGGATCTGCGGCTTGTGGCTGGCGATGTTCATGTAGGCGCGCAGGGTATCGATCACAACCATTTCATGGCCTCGTTGCGTACCGGCTTCGACCAGACGACGAGTGGAATACAGACGCGGGTTCCGCGACAGCACAGCGATCTTCATGCAACACCTGTGGAGGGGGTAATGGTGGCCGGAGAGGCCGGCTTGTCCTGTACGTATTTGAGGCCCGGGTTGACCACCAGCTGGCCGTGTACCAGGGCCTTGGAGCCGAGCAGCAGGCGATAGCGCATGGCCTTGCGGCAGGCCAGGGTGAACTCCACTTCCCACACCCGGTCGCCGAGCGCCAGGGGCGTGCGGATCACGTAGCGGGTCTGGGCATGGCCATTGGAGCTCTTGATGGTCTTCATCGTCACCAGCGGCGCTTCGCAGCGCCGGTGACGCAGTTGTACCACCGAACCCAGGTGCGCGTTGAAGCGGACCCAGGTTTCACCATCGCGTTCGAAGGTTTCCACTTCGGTGGCGTGCAGGCTGGAGGTGCTGGCGCCGGTGTCGATCTTGGCGCGCAGGCCTGCCACGCCGAGGTCGGGCAAGGCCACCCACTCGCGCAGGCCGATCACGCTCAAATGGTCAAATGTCTTCAAGATGCACAACCTGGGTAAAAGTCGGTGAACTGTAAGCACGCCGCGTATTTTTTGCATCCGCCAGTTACGGTAGTACAGTTCCATGAAACAAATGAATCGGGGAAATGCCATGGCACAAAAGCCGGAAGAGGACGACAAGGTTCGCCTGGACAAATGGTTGTGGGCGGCGCGCTTCTACAAGACCCGCGCCCTGGCCAAGGCGGCGATCGAGAGCGGCAAGGTGCATTGTCGGGGCGAGCGTTGCAAGCCGGGCAAGGAGCCGCGGGTGGGTGACGAGTTCGTGCTGCGTACCGGTTTCGACGAGCGTACCGTGGTGGTCACGGCGCTGTCGGTGGTGCGCCGCGGCGCACCCGAGGCACAGGCGCTGTACGAGGAGACCGCACAGAGCCTGGCACGCCGCGAGCAGGCCGCGGCGCTGCGCAAGGCCGGCGCCCTTGGGGTAAGCACCGACGGGCGGCCCACCAAGAAGCAGCGCCGCCAGCTACATCAGTTGCACGACAGCGCCGGTTAGCCCCGCGCGCCGATCACGCTCAGGCGGCCGAGCAGCGGCAGCCGTGCCAGCCAACCGAACAAGGGCGCGGTGACACGCACCAGGCCGGCGCTGGTCCGGGCAGCAAACGGCGTATAGTAACTCCAGCCCAGCGCCAGGATGGCCATGCCCAGGCCGCCGATATAGTCGTCCTGGCCCCAGTGGGCACCCGCCACCAGGCGTGGCAGCATGAACAGCACCGCCAGTGCCCAGATCAGCACATGCTGCATCAGGCGGCGGCTGAACAGGCTCATGAACAGTGCCCACAGCAGCAGCACCGAGGCGTGGTCGCCGGGGAAGCTCTGGCTGGAACGGTCCTTGAGCTCCCAGCGCGCTTCGAGCGCCGGGTAGTAGTCGCTGAGCATGATGGCGTCACTGAACACCATCGACGGGCTATGGTGCTGCCAGCCCATCAGGCGTACCAGCTTGGAGAACAGGGCGCGGATCACCACCAGCACCAGCAGGGTCACCAGGAAGCCGAAAAAAGCCCGGCGCACCTCGACGGCCTTGAATACCCAGTCGCCGCGAATCAGCAGCATCAGCATGATGAGCCCGACCACGATGTCGAACGGGCGCAGGCTGCCCAGGGTCCAGATGCTGCGCCACAGGGTGTTGTCGGCCAGTGGGCGATTGAGGGCGTGGAACAGCCATTCGTCGAGCGCCATGCAAAGGGCCTGGCCAACGGGCCATAACCAGAAACACAGTAGTGCAACGGGAATCAACGTAGCCAGACACAGGGGGCCCCAAGCCCACCTGGCTTGGAACAGGGGTGGATTGTCCATAAACTACCTCTTTTACAGCGCTATCGTTCGCACCATTCTGGTGCTCTAAACGGGGCTTTATAGGCCCTTGAAATTATTTTGTCATCTTTCAGAAAGCCAGAAACCATGTCCGATTTGCCAGATACCGACTTCACCCAACGCTTCATCTTCGACGAGCGCGACGTACGCGGCGAACTGGTTTCGCTCGAGCGCAGCTACGCCGAAGTCCTGGCCAAGCACCCCTACCCGCAGCCGGTGGCGCAGCTGCTCGGTGAGCTGATGGCCGCGGCGGCGCTGCTGGTGGGCGCGCTCAAGTTCGACGGCCTGCTGATCCTGCAGGCACGCTCCGAAGGGCCGATCCCGCTGCTGATGATCGAGTGCTCCAGCGAGCGCGACATCCGTGGCCTGGCGCGCTACCACGCCGAGCAGATCGCCCCCGATGCCACCCTGGGCGACCTGATGCCCGATGGCCAGCTGGCGCTGACCATTGACCCGGCGCAGGGCCAGCGCTACCAGGGCATTGTCGACCTGGATGGCGAGAACCTCTCGGAGTGCTTCACCAACTACTTCGTGATGTCCCAGCAGGTGGGCACGCGCTTCTGGCTCAACGCCGATGGCCAGCGCGCCCGCGGCCTGCTGCTGCAGCAGTTGCCGGCCGACCGCCAGAAGGACGAGGACGACCGCGAAGACAGCTGGAAGCACGTCACCGCCCTGGCCAACACGTTGAAGGCCGAAGAGCAACTGGGCCTGGACAACGAGACCGTGCTGCACCGTCTGTACCACGAGGATGCCGTGCGCCTGTTCGATATCCAGCCGCTGCAGTTCCGCTGCAGCTGCTCGCGTGAGCGCTCGGGCAACGCGCTGGTCAGCCTCGGCCAGGACGATGCCCTGGCCCTGGCGGCCGAGCATGGCGGGGCGATCGAAATCGACTGCCAGTTCTGCAACCAGCGCTACCTGTTCGATGAAACCGAAATCGCACAATTGTTCGCCGGCGGGGGTGTTGACGCACCGTCAGATACTCGTCACTAAAACGTTTAAGCTCAGGTAAATCTCCTGTCGAACGCCGGAAACACGCCGTTCTGACAGGAGGGCCCTACTTTTTTTGGGCGTTTCTGGCATAATCCCGCCACTTTTTTCGCTGTAGTAGTTTTAAAAGCTCTACTACAAAACGTTCGGAGCACTCGGCCGCAGGCCGGATGGGGAATCTCATGACGCAAGCCAACAACACCGTGTACACCGACCTGAGCGTCGATGAACTGGTAAAAGAAGCGCTGAACCGCGGTGAAGGCGAGCTGGCCGATACGGGCGCGCTGGTCGTGAAAACTGGTCACCGTACCGGTCGTTCGCCGGTCGACCGTTTCATCGTCGACGAGCCGTCCACCTCGTCTGCCATCGCCTGGGGCCCGATCAACCGCAAGTTCCCGGCCGACAAGTTCGATGCCCTGTGGGACCGCGTCGAGGCGTTCAACAACGCCCAGGATCATTTCGTTTCCCACGTGCACGTAGGTGCGGCTGCCGAGCACTACCTGCCGGTACGCATGACCACCCAGACTGCCTGGCAGAACCTGTTCGGCCGTTGCCTGTTCATCAACCCGGCGCAGTACAACCCGGCCGGTCGTGATGAGTGGCAAGTGCTCAATGTCGCCAACTTCGAATGCGTGCCCGAGCGTGACGGCACCAACTCCGACGGTTGCGTGATCCTCAACTTCGCCCAGAAGAAGGTACTGATCGCTGGCATGCGTTACGCCGGCGAGATGAAGAAAGCCATGTTCTCGGTGCAGAACTTCCTGCTGCCGGCTGCCGACGTGCTGCCGATGCACTGCGCCGCCAACATCGGCGAAGCAGGCGACGTGACCCTGTTCTTCGGCCTGTCGGGCACCGGCAAGACCACCCTGTCGGCTGACGAAAGCCGTTACCTGATCGGTGACGACGAGCACGGCTGGGGCGAGGGCGTGGTGTTCAACATCGAAGGCGGTTGCTATGCCAAGTGCATCGACCTGTCGGAGAAGAACGAGCCGGTCATCTGGAAAGCCATCAAGCATGGTGCCGTGCTGGAAAACGTCGTCATCGACGACGCCAAGCACGCTGACTACTCCGATGTCAGCCTGACCCAGAACAGCCGTGCGGCCTACCCGCTCGAGCACGTTGCCAAGCGTTCCGAGAAGAACCTGGGTGGCGAGCCCAACGCAGTGATCTTCCTGACCTGCGACCTGACCGGCGTACTGCCACCGGTATCGATCCTCAGCGAAGAGCAGGCGGCCTACCACTTCCTGTCCGGTTACACCGCGCTGGTGGGCTCCACCGAAATGGGTTCGGGCAGCGGCATCAAGTCGACCTTCTCCACCTGCTTCGGCGCGCCGTTCTTCCCGCGTCCGGCTGGCGAATACGCTGAACTGCTGATCAAGCGTATCCGTGGTTTCGGTTCCAAGGTGTACCTGGTCAACACCGGCTGGACCGGTGGTGGCTACGGCGTGGGCAAGCGCTTCAACATCCCGACCACCCGTGCGGTGATCGCGGCCATCCAGAGCGGCGCACTGGTCGGTGCTGAAACCGAGCACCTGGACATCATCAACCTGGACGTGCCGAAACTGGTACCGGGTGTTGAAACCGTACTGCTCAACCCGCGCAACACCTGGGCTGACAGCGCTGCCTACGACGAAGCGGCCAAGGGCCTGGCTTCGCTGTTCATCGAGAACTTCAAGAAGTTCGACGTTTCCGACGCCATCAAGGCAGCGGGTCCGCAACTGTAAGTTGCTGCTCGCCAGCTGAGAAAAAGCCGCCCGAATGGGCGGCTTTTTCGTTTGGGCTGTGATTCAGGCCAATGCGGCCAGAACATGTTCCGGGTCATTGTGAATCGCACGCAGCAGTGCCCGTGCTGGCCCTTCTGGAGCACGGCGTCCTTGCTCCCAATTGCGCAACGTACCCAGCGGTACATCGATACACTGCGCAAATTTTTCCTGGGTAAGCCCGGTTGCCTCGCGTATGGCCCTGACCCGCATGGCGTCTACCTGGAACTCGCGTGAAGGTTTGCGCTCCCCACGATCGATTTCAGCCATCTCGGTCATGCTGTCAACGAGACGACCGAAAAGATTCCTGTCCATCATTTCCACCCTTGGTTGAGGCTTCGAAGTACGGCTTTCTGTTTTTTAGTCAATGTGTCGTGGATGCCTTTGCGGTAGATAAGCAGCAAACGGATCTGGCTGGCTGACACGGCGTAGTAATAGATCACTCGAACCCCGCCGCTTTTTCCTTTGCCTTTTGCTGCCCATCGAATTTTTCGCAGCCCGCCGGTATCTTCGATCAGGTCACCTGCTTCAGGGTGCTCGGCAAGATACACCTGAAGCGACAGGTACTCGTGATCATCGAGATGGCTTGAAACGTCGCTGGTAAATACGCTTGTTTCGATGAAGAGCATGCCAACCTTTGTACGCCATTGGCGTAGTTAGAGTCTATGCCTTGCGCAGTAGCGGCGCAACCGCATGGATGTTTCGAGTAGGCGCCCATGCTATTCAGCCCTGCTACGGTTTACTGTCACCGTGCTTCTGAATTCGTTGTGGGATGCTTCCCGCCCCCTTCACTGCATACAGGTCATTCATGTCTGCCACACCCGAACGCCACCACTACCCCCACGTCCACCCCCTGCCGACCCGCTGGCAGGACAACGACGTCAACGGCCACATCGCCAGCGCCACGGTCTACGCCTTCTTCGACAGCGCCGTGCAGGCCTACCTGATCGAGCATGCCGGGCTCGACCCGCAGGACGGCGAGGTGGTGGGGTTCGTGGTCAGTTCGGGGTGCGACTTCTTTGCCTCGGCCGCCTTCCCCGAATGCCTGGAAGTCGGCCTGCGCGCGGTGCGGGTGGCCGGCAGTTCGGTGGAGTACCAACTGGCCCTGTTCAAGGTCGGTGAAGCTCAGCCCTGCGCCGCCGGGCGCATGGTGCAGGTGTTCGTCGAGCGTGCCACCGGCCAGCCCGCCAGCTTGCCGACGGCCCTGCAAGGCGCCCTGGTAGCCCTGCAAGGCTGAAACCCGGCGCGGTCAGTCGTTGATGCGGATGATGCCTTCGCGCACCGCGAACAGCACCAGGCCCGGTATGTCGTGTATCTGCAGGCGGTGCATGATCTGCGAGCGGTGCGCCTCCACCGTCTTCACGCTCAGGCCCAGGCCATCGGCAATCGAGCGGGTCGACTCGCCTCGTGCAATCAGGCGCAGGATCTCCAGCTGGCGGGTGGTCAGTTGCATGGTGCTGCTGCCGGCATGGCGCTTGCGGCTGTGCTTGACCGCCTGCCCGATCACCAGCGGCAACACCGCCGACGACAGGTACTGGCCGCCGTTCTTCAACGCCTGCAACGCCAGCTCCAGTTCCAGCACGGTGGCAGTCTTGAGTAGAAAGCCGTGGGCACCCTGCTGCAGGCACTTCATCACGAACTCCAGCTCCGAGCGCGCCGACAGCATCAGCACCATGCTTGCCGGCACGCGCAGGCACAGCTCGCGCAGGATCTCTTCGCTCTCCAGCGCATCCAGCGCCATGTCCAGCATGATGATGTCCGGCTTGAGCTGTTCGGCGAGCTCGACGGCGCTCACGCCGTCACCGGTTTCACCCACCACTGCGTAATCTTGTTTTTGTTCGAGCAGCGCGCGCAGCCCCGCTCTGAACAGGGGCGACTCGTCTGCAAGGAGTATTCGGCAAAGCATAGGTAGGCCTGTGTCGCAAGGTAAGGGGCGGTGTATGGCTCAGCTGGCACGTGGGTTGTCGCTGAACTGGGCGATCAGCGCCGGCAACCGTGTCAGCGGTTCCACCGCCTGGGCCGCACCCAGCCGTATGGCTTCCTTGGGCATGCCGAACACGATGCAACTGGCCTCGTCCTGTGCCACGGTGGCGGCGCCTTGCTCACGCATGCTCAGCAGGCCTCGGGCACCGTCATCGCCCATTCCGGTCATGATGATGCCAAGGGCATTGCCCCCGGCATGCCGGGCGGCGGAGCGAAACAGGACATCGACCGAGGGTTTGTGCCGATTGACGGCGGGACCGTCGAGCACCTCCACCAGGTAGTGCGCACCACTGCGTTTGAGCTGCATGTGCAGGCCCCCCGGGGCCAGCAGTGCCAGGCCGCTGTGGACACGGTCCAGATGCCTGGCCTCGCGCACCTCGATCTGACAGAGGCTGTTCAGGCGCCTGGCGAAGTCGGCAGTGAACCTGGCCGGCATGTGCTGCACGATCACGATGCCCGGGCAATCGCGCGGCAGCTGACGCAGGATGAATTCGAGCGCCTGGGTGCCGCCGGTCGAGCAGCCAAGTGTAACGATTCGCTCGGTGGTTTTGCTTGGGGTTGCAGGCAGTGCACTGGTTTTTTCTTTCGCCTGCGACAGAGGTAACAATACCGGGCGGGTGCGGGCCGCTTCCTCGATGCTGCGGATCAGCCCGCTGGCGAGGTTCTCCAGGCTCTGACGCAAGCCCAGCCGGGCCTTGGTGAACACGCCGACCGCCCCGGCGGCCAGGGCCTGGAGATTGAGGTCGGTGCCGGCTTCGGTGAGGGTCGAGCAGATGATGGTCGGCGTGGGGCGCTCGGCCATGATCTGGCGCAGAAAGGTCAGGCCGTCCATGCGCGGCATCTCGATGTCCAGCACCAGCACATCGGGCCAGTCCCGGCGCATCTTCTCGATGGCATACAGCGGGTCGGCGGCCATGCCGATCACGCGGATGCGCGGGTGGTCGTTCAGGCACTGGTTGAGCACCTGGCGCACCAGCGCCGAGTCGTCGACGATGAACACCCGCACCGGCGCCGCCGCACGCTCGGTCATACGCGCTCGAACACCGAGGGGTGCACCAGCCTGAGCGGCAGCTCGAAGCCGTGGATGCTTTCGGCGTGCCCGATGAACAACAGCCCGCCGGGGCGCAGCTGGTTGACCAGGCGCTGCACGATCAGCTGTTTCTGCGGGGTGTCGAAGTAGATCAGGATGTTGCGCAGGAATATCACGTCGAACGGCCCCAGGCCTTCGGGCAGCGGCTGCACCAGGTTGATCTCGCGCAGGCTCACCCGCGCTCGCAGGTGCGCCTGCACGCGCAGGCGCCCGTGCATGTCGCCAACCCCGCACAGGCAGTGGCGCTGCATCCAGCCATCGGGAAAGTAGCGCGCCTGGGCGATGTCGTAGATGCCTTGCTCGGCCAGCGTCAGCATGCTCTGGCTGAGGTCGCTGGCCAGGATCGACCAGTCGCTGCCGGTGGCGTGCTCGGCCACGGTCATGGCCAGGCTGTAGGGCTCCTCGCCCGACGAGCAGGCCGCGCTCCACAGCCGCAGCGGCCCCTTGCGCCGGCCCAGCCACTGGCCAAGGAATTCGAAGTGCGGGAACTCGCGAAAGAAGTAGGTCTCGTTGGTGGTCAGCAGGTCGATCACCAGGCGCCGCTCGCGGCTGTGGGTCGGGCGCTCGATCAGGTGCAGGTAGTCGCGGTAGTTGTCCAGGTGGTAGTGACGCAGGCGTTTCATCAGGCGCCCGGCCACCAGCGAGCGCTTGTTGCTGGCCAGGTGGATGCCCGAGGCGCTGCTCATCAGCGTCTGCAGGCGGCTGAACTCCTGTTCGCCCAGCACCGGCAGTTTGAAGGTCGAGGGCATTCAGGAGCCCTTCGCCGCCTGGCTGAGGTAGCGGATATCTTCCAGCGACAGCACCTGGGGCATGTTCAGGATGATCAAAAAGCCCTGTTCCTGCTGGGCCATGCCGGCAATGAAGTCGGCACGGATGCCGGTGCCGAACGGCGGCGCCGGCACCACCCCGTGCGGGTCGATGTCGAGTACCGCGTCCACCGCATCCACCACCAGGCCGATGCGCTGCACGCCGTCCTCGAGGGGCAGGGCGATGATCACGATGCAGGTGCGCTTGCCGGCCTCGGTCAGTTCCATGCCGAAGCGCGCTGCCAGGTCCAGTACCGGCACCACGTTGCCGCGCAGGTTGAGCACGCCGTGAATGTAGGCGGGCATCATCGGCACGCGGGTGATCTCGGCGTACTCGATGATCTCGCGCACCAGTTCGATGGGCAGTGCATAGCCGGCCTCACGCACGCGAAAGGTCAGGTGCTGGACACTGGTGGGCAGGTGCGACGCGGGCGCCGCAGACTCTAGGGTGTGCATGGGTACGCCTCGGTCAAGTGAAGCTGACGAACTGGCCTTCATCGATCAGCGCCTTGTGGGTGGGCTTGTAGGCGCCGACTTGCGGTTCGCCCACCCGGGGCAGGGCACGCGCAGTGCTGCCGGCCTCGAAGCGGAAGAAGCCGATCAGTTCCTGCAGCTGGCCGGCCTGGGCGTTCATCTCTTCGGCGGTGGCGGCCAGCTCTTCGGAAGCCGAGGCGTTCTGCTGGGTGATCTGGTTCATCTGGCCCATGGCGATGTTGATCTGCCCGGCGGCGCTGCTCTGCTCCTGCGAGGCGGCGGTGATTTCCTGCACCAGGTCCGAGGTCTTCTGGATGTTGGGCACGATCTCGCTGAGCAGGCTGCCGGCCTGTTCGGCCAGTTGCACGCTGCTGGAGGCCACCTGGCCGATTTCCTGCGCCGCCACCTGGCTGCGTTCGGCCAGCTTGCGCACCTCGGCGGCCACCACGGCAAAGCCCTTGCCGTGATCGCCGGCACGGGCGGCCTCGATGGCGGCGTTGAGCGCCAGCAGGTTGGTCTGGTAGGCAATGTCGTCGATGATGCCGATCTTCTCGGCGATCTGCTTCATCGCCAGCACCGTGTCGCCCACTGCGCCGCCGCCCTGCACCGCGTCGTTGGCCGCCTTGCCGGCGATGCCGTCGGTGACCTTGGCGCTTTCGGTGTTCTGCGCGATCGAGGCCGACATCTGCTCGACCGAAGCGCTGGTCTGCTCGACGCTGGCGGCTTGCTCGTTGGCCGCCTGGCTCAGCGATTGCGAGGTCGAACTGACCTGTTCGGAGGCCGACGACAGCGCATCGGCGGCGCTGCGCACATCGCCCAAGATGCTGCGCAGGCGCAGGGTCATGTTCTGCATCGAGCCCAGCAACTGCCCGGTCTCGTCCTTGTGGGTCACTACCAGGTCCTGGCTCAGATCGCCGGCGGCCATGCGGTCGGCGGCCTGCACTGCGCCTGCCAGCGGCCGGGTGATGCTGCGGGTGACCAGCACGCCGATCAGCATGCCGATCAGGGTTGCGGCGGCGACCAGGGCGATCATCTGCACCCGCGAGCGTTCGTAGATGACGCTGATCTCGGCGTTCGCCTCGCCGGCGCGCGCCTGCTTGGCAGCGCTGGCCTCACCCAGCAACTGGTCGACCACGTTGGCCGCCGCGACGTTCTGCGGCATCAACGCCAGCGCTTCGGAAGCAATCTGCAGGTCGCCCGACTGCTGGTGCACCCCCAGCAACTGGTTGGCCACGCTGATGTAGGCCTGCAGCGGCGCGTCGATTCTTTCCACCTGGGCGCGGCCTTCCTTGGTGATGAAGTGCTCGCGCGCCTTGATCAGCAGTTCGCGGGTCTTTTCCATCGCCGCACGGGCGGTGGCGGCCGACTGGTCGCGCTCCTGGGCGGTGGTGGAGAGCAGGCTCTGGCGCACGGCGCGGTTGGCCATCAGCAGCTGGATGTTGGCTTGCTGCAAGGTGCTCAGGCCGGCCACGTCCAGCTCGTACATGCGGTCCGACAGGCCGTTGACCTGCTCCAGGTTGCGCAGGCCGATGACGCCGATGAGCGCGGTCAGCGCCACCACCAGCAGAAAGCCCAGGGTCAGGCGCACGCCTATCTTCATATTGCTGATCAACTGCATGTCTATTCTCCGGAAGGGCTTGGCAACAGGTGCGGCGTCTCGCCTTCGGCGCGTTGCTGCGACTGGCGGAACAGGCTGGGGATATCGAGTATCAGCGCCACCTGGCCAGAGCCGAGGATGGTCGAGCCGCTGATGCCACTGAGGTGTTGGAACAGTTGCCCCAAGGGCTTGATCACGGTCTGCAGTTCGCCGTGCAACTGGTCGACGATCAGCCCGGCATGCTGCCGGCCCTGGCTGACCACCACGATGTTGCGGCGCACGCAGGCGCTGCGCGGCAGGCCGAAATGCGGTTGCAGGTCGATGCACGGCAGCGGCCGCCCGCGCAGGTTCAGGTGGCCCTGCTCGGCCTGGTTGGCGGGCGCCTCCATGCATTCGGTGACCATGTCCAGCGGGATCACGAAGTGCTCCTCGCCCACGCTCACCAGAAACCCGTCGATGATCGCCAGGGTCAGCGGCAGGCGGATGCGGAAGGTGCAGCCATGGCCGGCCCTGGAGTCGATCTCGATGACCCCGCGCAACTGGTCGATGGCGCTGCGCACCACGTCCATGCCCACCCCGCGTCCGGACAGGTTGGACACCTGCTCGGCGGTGGAAAAACCCGCTTCGAAGATCAGCAGGTGGATGTCCTGTTCGCTCATCGGTGAATCGCTGTCGAGCATGCCGCGGGCGATGGCCTTCTCGCGGATCTTCGTGGTGTTCAGGCCGCGCCCGTCATCCTGGATCTCGAGCACGATCATGCCCGAGTCGTGGTAGGCGTTCAGGCGCAGCTGACCCTGCTCGGGCTTGCCGGCGGCGCGGCGCTCGGCAGGGGCCTCGATGCCGTGGTCGATGGCGTTGCGCACCAGGTGCACCAGCGGGTCGGCGATGCGGTCGATCAGGGTCTTGTCCAGCTCGGTGTCGCCGCCGCTGATGGTCAGCGCAATCTGCTTGTCCAGCGCTTGACTCACATCGCGCACCACGCGGTGGAAGCGGTTGAAGGTCTCGCCCACTTCGACCATGCGCAGTTTCAGCGCCCGCTCGCGGATCTGCTCCACATGCTGCTGCACCGCCTGCACGCTTTCGATGCAGGCGGCGTGGGCACTGCGCAGGGCCTGCATCTGGGCGCCGGCGGTGGCGATGACCAGCTCGCCGACCAGGTTGATCAGCTCGTCGAGCTTTTGCGCAGCCACCTTGACCTGGCTGCTGGAGGCAGTGCGCGGCTCGCCGGCGGGCATCGATGGCAAGGGTGTGGCGGTTGCAGGCGCCAACGTTTGCGCCGGTGCGCGGGGTTCGGCCGGCAAGGCGGTATCGGTCGGCTCCTGGGCCTGCAGGCGCAGGGTGCAGAAGTCCTGCACCAGGGCGAACACGTCTTCGAGCTGCTCGCGGCTGGCGTCGCTGTGCAGGCTCACTTCGAAGCCCAGGTAGCAGGCCTCCGGGTCGAGGCTGTCGAGCTCCGGCACGGCCCAGGTGAGGGTCTGCAGGCTGAGGATGTCGCCCAGCCGCGCCAGGTAGCGGATGAACGCCGCCGGGTCGAAGCCGTTGCTCAGCAGCTCGCTGGCAAAGCGGATCGACAGGTGCCAGGTACGCAAGCGGGGCGCACCGTGCGGGGCTGCCAGCGGGTTGTCCACAGACGCGGGCAGCTCGCCCTGATGCGCCTGCAATGCCGCCAGCAGGGCGGCCTGGCGTGGCGTGTGCGCTGGCATGCTGACCTGCTGCGGGTCGATGCTGTCGAGCATCACCCCCAGTTCGTCCATGCACTGCAGCATCAACGAGGTGAGCGGGGCGTCCAGCACCCGCGCACCGTCGCGTACCCCCATCAGCAGGTTTTCCAGCTGGTGCGCCAGCGCCACCAGTGGGTCGAGGGAGAAGATTCCCGCCGAGCCCTTGAGCGTGTGCACGGCGCGAAACAGCGCGTTGATCGCCGCGTCGTCATCGGGGCGGGTTTCCAGGCGCAGCAGGCTGTCTTCGGCTTCCTTGAGCAGGTCGCGGGCCTCTTCGAGAAAGCCCTGCAGCAGCTGGCTCCATTGCTCGGCGTCGAACATGCTCACTCCTCGCACGGCACGGGACTACCGGCCGGGCACAATGCGGGCAGGCGCAGCAGCTCCAGCAACGCCCGGGCGTTGCCCGGCAGGGCGATCACCTCGGCGTCGTGGCCATTTGCGCAGAGGGTCTTGTGCAGGCTCAGCAGCAGTTGCACGCCGGCACTGTCGAGCTCGTCCAGGCCGCCCAGGTCCAGTTGCCAGGGCACTGGTTGAGCGGGCAACAGGGCCAGCAGCTGCTCGCGTGCGGCGCGCACCTCATAGATGGT
Source organism: Pseudomonas sp. PS01300 (assembly GCF_029960155.1). Taxonomy (NCBI): domain Bacteria; kingdom Pseudomonadati; phylum Pseudomonadota; class Gammaproteobacteria; order Pseudomonadales; family Pseudomonadaceae; genus Pseudomonas; species Pseudomonas sp. PS01300. The sequence continues at coordinate 75,286 of NZ_JASCPN010000012.1, forward strand.
CAGGTCGCCGTCCAGGCGTAGCCGTGCGGGGGTGTCGGCGGTGGCTGCGGCGAGTGTGAACATGCGCGTCAGCCAATCAGCTTTTCGACAGCCGCCAGCAACTGCTGGGGCTGGAACGGCTTGACGATCCAGGCCCGCGCTCCGGCGGCCTGGCCCTCGGCCTTCTTGGCCTGCTCGCTTTCGGTGGTGAGCATCATGATCGGGGTGAAGCGGTATTCGTTGCGCGCCTTGAGCGCCTTGACCAGGCCGATGCCGTCCAGGTTGGGCATGTTCACGTCGCTGATCACCAGGTTGATCTTCTGCCCGGTGAGCTTGTTCAGCGCGTCGCGCCCGTCACAGGCTTCGATGACCTGGTGGCCGGCGCTGGCCAGGCTGATTTTCACGAGTTGGCGCATCGAGGCGGAGTCGTCCACGATCAGGATGGTCTTGGCCATGTTCAGGGCTTCCGGAGTTAGAAAAAGGTCACGTCGCTGCTGGATGCCGACTGGCTGTGGCCAGCCCGTTCCTCGCTGGTGGTGAAGCGCTGGCGCAATTGCTGCAGCCAGCCTTGCGGGTCGTGCAGGCGCGGGTCGTCGTGGGCAAGGGCATCGAGCAGTTGCAGCAGGTCGGCCTGCAGGTGGTCGAGCATCTGGTCGGCGCGATCCTGGAACTGCAGGCTGACCATGATCGCGTGGATATCTGCCTGGGTGGCGCGGGCATCCTGTTGCAGCGCCCGCGAGGCGCCGTCGAGGGCGTCGAGGTTGCCGCCCAGGTCGCTGATCACCTCGTCGAGCACCTGCTCCAGCTCGCGCAGGTTGGCCTGCTCTTCGCTGCCCAGCGCGGTGGCGGCATCGATGCTGGACTGGATCGACTGGTTGATCTCGCCCACCTTGGCGTCCATCGACTGGCCGGTCTCGGCCGACAGGCTGGAGAGCTTGCGCACCTCGTCGGCGACCACCGAGAAGCCGCGGCCGAACTCGCCGGCGCGGGCAGCCTCGATGGCGGCATTGAGCGCCAGCAGGTTGGTCTGGCTGGCAACTTCCTGCACGCGCTTGGCCATCTGCTGGAGCTGGCCGGCGTAGCTGCCCAGATGATTGATGGTGGTCAGAAATTCATGCTGGCGCTGGCTGCTGGCGGCGAAGCTTTCGGTGACCCGGCGCAGACGCTGGTTGGCCTCGCGCAGGTTCTCGCCCACGCCGCCATTGGCCAGCACGTTGTCGGCGTCGTTGAGGCTGTGTTCCAGGCGCTGGTTGATGGCGCCGAAGCGTTCGAGCAACTGGCTGATGTTGTCGCCCAGCAGGGTTCGGCTCTGTTGGAGGCTGTCGATCCAGCTGGGCGCCACCACCGGCAGCAGTGTGTGCAGTGGCGGCTGTTCGAGCACGATGGGCGCGTCGCTGACCGCAGCCACCTGTGCCACGGGGCGCGGGCGCAGCAAGGTGCTGGCAAGCAGTACCAGCGACAGCCCGGCCAGGCCCAGGGGCAGCAGGTCGAGCAGCAGGCCGCAGGCGCCGAGGGCCGTGCCGATCCATATTCCCAGGTACATCCGCATTCCGTGCGCCCACTGCGTCGCTTAAGGTGGGACGGATCATAGCGATTGCTATTTGACGTCAAAATCGGGACGCCCCTTAAGCCGACCCGTCAGTCACAAAACAGCCGACGCAAACAGGCCCCTGCCGATGTTGATCGGACAGTCAATATAAAAGGCTGGAAAGCTGGCCGAACAACAGGCTCGAAGGTTTTCGCGCAGGGGCCGGGGCGGGGAAAGGCTTAGGTGAATGGCTTAAGCCAATGGCGTGATGGCACATGGCTTGATTGCTACGTTTGCGGGTACAACTGCGGCGCTGCCGGCGCGGGGCCGGCAGCGTCGATGGAATTCAGCGGTGACGCCAGCGTTTGTCGTGCTTGCGATGGCCGTAGTGGTGGCCGCGATCGCGGTAGTGGCGGCGGTCGTCGTAGCCGCGGCCGCGGTTGTTGTAGCGGCGGTCTTCGTCGTCGCTCTTGTTGCCCATGTAGTTGCCCAGTGCACCGCCCGCACCGCCGCCGGCTGCGGCGCCGATCAGGCTGCCGGTGTTGCCGCCCACGCTGCGGCCCACCACGTTGCCGCCGGCCGCACCCAGTGCGCCACCGATGGCCGCCTCGCCGCGGCTGCGCTTGTCGGCACCTACCGCGCTACCGGCTGCACCGCCCAGGCCGGCGCCGATGGCCGAACCGGTGCTGCCACCGATCGACTGGCCAACCACCGAACCCAATACCCCGCCCAATGCGCCGCCGATACCGGCTTCGGTGGAGCCACCTGCCGAGGCAACGCCACTGAGCAGGCCGAGAGACAACAGCAGAATCGAGGAGTACTTCATAAGGGAGCCTCAAAGGGATGACGAGGCGATCCTGAGGCTCTGCAACACGCGCTGGCAACGCAAATCCGACGATTGGCACGACGTGTATACAATTTTATAAGTTACTGTTTTTACAGTGAAACTTAATGCGTTTTTGCGGGTCTGAGCTTACTTGGGACGAAGGCCCTGGCAGTGATGCCAGGGCCTTTTTCTTGCCTGCAGTTATGCGCTGAACGAACTGCTGGCAAGCCAGCTCCCACAGCGTTCTGCATGCGCCGCAAGACCCTGTGGGAGCCGGCGTTGCCGGCGAAGGGGCCTAGATGATCCTGGCCGTGGCGCTGGCCGCCTCGATCCTGATCGCCACGAACTTCGACGTCGGCGTATGGCTGCCATCGCCCACGCTTTCCAGTGGCACCAGCGGGTTCACCTCGGGGTAGTAGGCTGCCGCCTGCCCCGCCGGAATGTCGAATGCCAGCAAGGTGAAGCCCTTGACCCGGCGCTCGCGGCCATCGCCCCACAACGACACGATATCGGCCTTGTCACCGGGGTTGAAACCCAGCCGGATGATATCCGCCTCGTTGGCGAACAGCACGTCGCGCTGCCCCTTGACCCCACGGTAACGGTCATCCAACCCGTAGATGGTGGTGTTGTACTGATCGTGGGAACGCATCGACTGCATGATCAGGTCCGGCACCTGGCCGCTGGCGCGCACGCTCTCGTGCAGCAGGTCGTCGGGCAACGCATTGGCCTTGAAGTTGGCCCGCCCGCTGGACGTCTTCCACTGGCGCTGGCCGGCGCTGTTGCCCAGGTAGAAGCCACCGGGGTGCTGCAGGCGCTGGTTGAACCCCTCGAACCCTGGAATGGTGTCGGCGATCAGTTCGCGAATGCGCCCATAGTCGGCCACCAGCCAGTGCCAGTCCACCGGTTTGCTGCCCAGGGTGGCGGCAGCGATTCCGGCGATCACCGCCGGCTCCGAGCGCATCTGGCGCGACAGCGGTTTGAGCTGGCCGTTGGAGGCATGCACCATGCTGAACGAGTCCTCCACCGTCACTGCCTGCGGGCCTTCGCCCTGCAGGTCGATATCGGTGCGTCCCAGGCACGGCAGAATCAGCGCCTGCTGCCCGTGGATCAGGTGGCTGCGGTTGAGCTTGGTGCTGATCTGCACCGTCAGCTCGCAGTTGCGCAGCGCCTGTGCAGTGCGTTCGGTGTCGGGGGTGGCCTGGGCGAAGTTGCCGCCCAGCCCGATGAACACACGCGCCTTGCCATCGAGCATGGCGCGAATCGCCTCCACCGTGTTGTGGCCGTTGTGGCGCGGCACGGCAAAGCCGAAGCGGCGCTCCAGTGCATCCAGCAGCGCCACCGGCGGGCGTTCGTTGATGCCCATGGTACGGTCGCCCTGCACGTTGCTGTGGCCGCGTACGGGGCATAGCCCGGCCCCTGGCACCCCAAGGTTGCCGCGCAGCAGCATCAGGTTGGCGATTTCCTGGATGGTCGGCACCGAGTGACGGTGCTGGGTGATGCCCATGGCCCAGCACATGATGACTTTTTCGGCCCGCGCATACATGCGTGCGGCCTGCTCGATATCGGCCAGGCCCAGGCTCGACTGCTGCACGATCTGCTCCCAGCTGCTGGCCTCGACCACTTCAAGATAGGCCTCCACGGCCGCGGTGTGTTCGGCGATGAAGGCATGGTCGAACACCGCTGGCGCACCTGTTGCCTGCGCCTCGCGCTCCCACTGCAGGAGGAACTTGGCCATGCCGCGCAGCAGCGCCATGTCGCCGCCCAGGGCGGGGCGAAAATAGGCGGTGTTGGTCGGACGATCACCGTTGGTGAGCATCTCCAGCGGGTGCTGCGGGTGCTGGAAGCGCTCCAGGCCGCGCTCCTTGAGCGGGTTCACGCACACCACCTGGGCACCGCGCTTGACCGCCTCGCGCAGCGGTTCAAGCATGCGCGGGTGGTTGGTGCCAGGGTTCTGGCCCCACACGAAGATCGCGTCGGCGTGCTCGAAATCGTCGAAGGTCACCGTACCCTTGCCGACCCCGACGCTCTGGCCCAGGGCCACGCCGCTGGCCTCGTGGCACATGTTCGAGCAGTCCGGGAAGTTGTTGGTGCCGTAGGCGCGCACGAACAGCTGGTAGAGGTAGGCCGCCTCGTTGCTGGCCCGGCCCGAGGTATAGAACTCCGCCTGGTCGGGGCTGGTCAGGCCGTTGAGGTGGCGCGCGATCAGGGCGAAGGCGTTGTCCCAGCTGATCGGCTGGTAACGGTCGTTGGAGGGGTTGTACACCATCGGCTCGGTGAGCCGGCCCTGGTACTCCAGCCAGTAGTCGCTCTGGCCCAGCAGCGAGGTGACGCTGTGGCGGGCGAAGAAGGCCGCATCGACCCGGCGCTTGGTGGCCTCCCAGTTCACCGCCTTGGCGCCATTCTCGCAGAACTTGACCATGCCGCTTTCCGGCGAGTCGCCCCAGGCGCAGCCCGGGCAGTCGAAGCCGCCGTTCTGGTTGGTCTTGAGCAGGGCGCGGATGTTCTTCAGCGCGTTGTCGCTGCCGATCCAGGCCTGCGCCACACTGCGCAGCGCGCCCCAGCCGCCGGCGGCGCCGTGGTAGGGCTTGTAGCGGGGGACCGGCTTCTGGTCGGCTTGATGATGCAGGCTCACGGGCGACTCTCCTGCGCCGGGCTGTAGACCCTTGGCGCACTGTGGTGCGGCAGGTGGATAAGGTTGAGCTGGTGGCGGCGCGCCCATTGCAGCGCCAGGCCGGTGGGCGCAGACAGGCTCACCAGGGTCTGGATGCCGGCGCGCAGCACCTTCTGGATCAGCTCCAGGCTGCAGCGGCTGGTGACTACCGCCAGGCCGCCGTCGAGGGCGATGTGCTGACGCACCAGGGCGCCGATCAGCTTGTCCAGGGCGTTGTGCCGGCCGATGTCTTCGCGGCCCAGCAGCAGTTCGCCCTGATCGTTCATGAACAGTGCCGCGTGCACCGCGCCGCAGTGCTGGCCCAGTGGCTGGAAGGCGCTGATGCGCTGGCGCAGGCCGTCCAGCCAGTGCGGCGGCGGCAGGGGCGCGCCGGGCAGCACCTGCAGATCGGGCAGCGCCTGCTCCACCGCCTCGACGCCACACAGGCCGCAGCCGCTGGTGCCGGCCAGTTGGCGGCGCTGGTTCTTGAGGTTCCAGAAGGCGCGGCTGGCTATCTGCACCTCGGCATGGATGGCCGAGCCGCTGGCCGTGAAGCTCACGTCATAGATGTCGTCGGGGGAGGCGATGATGCCGCTGCCGATGCTGAAACCGACGATGAAGTCGTGCAGATCGGTAGGGCTCACCAGCATCACCGCCTGGCTGATGCCGTTGTAGGCGATCGCCAGGGCCACCTCTTCGGCGAGGTCGGCGCCACCCTGGCTGTTGTCGTCAAGCTGGCGGTAGTCGTAGCGGTTGCTGGCAGCGGGCGCGGCCAGGGGCGTGGACGCCCCGCAGGCCGGGGGTTTGATGGTCATCGGCAGGTACCGGCAGGCAGGTCAGCCTTAAGCCTAGGCCTGCACTCGGGTATCGTCTAATCGCTACTGCCGATGCATTGATAGAGCGCGTCGATCACGCCGGGTCGAGCGACAGGCGGTACTCGGCGATGCAGGCCTCGGCCAGGGCCGAGCGCGGCGCGCTGCGGCGCATGATCAGCCCCAGGGGCGCCAGCGTGGTGGCCTGGTCTATCGGTTGCAGGCGCAGGTGCCCGGTGAGTGCTTCGAGCCCGGCGTTCAGCGGCATTACCGCGCAGCACAGGCCACCCTCCACCGCTTGCACCAGCTGATGAACGGCGTCGGTCTGCAACAGCAACTGCGGGGCCAGGCCGCGGGTATGGAAGGCGTGGTCGATGGACTGGCGAAAGTGCATGCCGGCGGTCAGCAGGCCCAGCGGCAGCTCGGCCACGGCCTCCCAGCTCAACGGCTGTTCGGCGAATGCGAAGTGACGTGGGTCGAACAGCAGGCCCATGCGTGTGTCGCCCAGGGGCAGGGCCTCGAAGCGCTCGCTGTCGAGACGCTCCAGGTACGACACGCCCAGGTCCAGGCGGTTGCTCGCCAGCTGGTCGAGAATCTGTTCGGAGCTCAACGCGCTCAGCTCGAAACGCAGCTCGGGGTGCTGGCGGTGCAGGCGCTGCAGCAGCGGCAGCGGGTCGAAGCTCGACAGCGGCACCACCCCCAGGCGCAGCGTGCCGGCCAGGTGCCCTCGACAGGCGGCGGCCTCGGCGTACAGGCCGTCGTAGGCCGAGAGTACCGAGCGCGCCCAGGCCAGCACGCGCTCGCCCTGGGCGGTGAAGCCCTCGAAACGCTGGCCGCGGTTGACCAGCGGCAGGCCCAGTTCGCGCTCCAGGTTGCGCAGGCGCATCGACAGCGTGGGCTGGGTCACGTGGCAGCGCGCGGCGGCCTGGCCGAAGTGGCGGGTTTCATCCAGGGCGATGAGGAATTTGAGTTGTTTGATATCCATCGTCGTTCCGGGGCATTGGCAGGCGAAGCATTCTATCTTGTCCTAGACTGCCTGCTCCGGTCATTGATACCTAAGGAGCACAGGATGAGCATTTTTAGTTTCGTGAAAGAAGCGGGTGAAAAACTGATCGACCTGCTCACCCCCGGCAACGCCAAGGCTGACGACCAGTTGAAGGAGCACGTGCAGAAGGTCGGCCTGGGCAACCCGAACATCCAGACCACCGTCGACGGCGACAAGGTCACGGTCAAGGGCGAGGTAGGCAGCCAGGAAGAGAAGGAGAAGATCCTGCTGGCGCTGGGCAACATTGCCGGCGTGGCGTCGGTGGACGACCAGCTCACCGTGACCGGCCCGGTCGTGGCGGCGGCGCGTTTCGTGGTGGTGAAGAAGGGCGACACGCTGAGTGCGATTTCGTTGGCGGTGTATGGCAATGCCAACCAGTACAACAAGATCTTCGAGGCCAACAAGCCGTTGCTGAGCCATCCCGACAAGATCTACCCGGGGCAGACGCTGCGTATTCCGGAGTAAGGCTCCAGCTTGGTGGTGCGGTCTTCGCCGGCAACGCCGGCTCCTACAGGTAAGGTGCCTTGTGTAGGAGCCGGCGAAGCGGCCTACAGCCCCAGCAACAAGTCCCGATAATCTTCCTGCGCCGCAAACTCCGCCGTATCCCGCGGCCCCTTGCGGCTGTCCGGCTGGCGCACTGCCAGCAGGTGCGCCACGCCAAAGTCGCGCGCGCTGCGCAGTATCGCCAGGGTGTCGTCGATGAACAGGCTGCGTGCCGGGTCGAACCCGGTATCCGCGTGCAATGCGCTCCAGAACTGCTGGTCTTCCTTGGGGAAGCCATAGTCATGGGAGCTGATCAGCCGCTCGAAATAGGGCGCCAGCGCCACCCGCTCCAGCTTCAACGACAACGAATCGCGATGGGCATTGGTGATCAGGATCACCCGCTTGCCGGCCTGGCGGATCGCCTGCAGAAAGGTGTCGGCGTCCGGACGCAGCGCGATCAGGTCGGCCGTTTCCAGTTTCAGCTCGCGCACCGGCAGCTTCAGCTCGGCACTCCAGAAATCCAGGCAGTACCAGTTCAGCGAGCCGGCGTGGCGTTCGAACAGTGGCTGCATTTCCAGCTCGGCCATCGCACGGCTGATGCCATGTAGCTCGGCGTAGCGCTGGGGCAGGTGCTCCAACCAGAAGTGGTTGTCGTAGTGCAGGTCCAGCAGGGTGCCGTCCATATCCAGCAATACGGTATCGATGTCGTGCCAGGCCAGGGAGGGCATGTGAAATATTCTCGTTCGATCCAGACTCGGTGGACGGTATAGTACCCCGTTACCGCCAAGGAGCCGCCCCCTCATGCGCCAGAAACCCACTGTCCTCAGTCGCGAAATTGTTGCAAGCAGCCGCCTGTTCCGTGTCGAAGCGGTCGAGCTGCGCTTCAGCAACGGCACCGAACGTACCTATGAACGCCTGGTCGGGCGCGGTAACGGCTATGGCGCGGTGATGATCGTGGCGATGCTCGATGCCGAGCACGCGGTGCTGGTGGAGGAATACTGCGGCGGCACCGACGAATACGAGCTGTCGCTGCCCAAGGGCCTGATCGAGCCCGGTGAAGACGTGCTGGCGGCGGCCAACCGTGAACTCAAGGAAGAGGCCGGCTTCGGCGCCCGGCAGCTGGAACACCTGACCGAGCTGTCGCTGTCGCCCGGCTACATGAGCCAGAAGATCCAGGTGGTGCTGGCCACCGACCTGTTCGAAGAGCGCCTGGAGGGCGACGAGCCCGAGCCGATGCGTGTCGACAAGGTCAACCTGCGCGAGCTCTCGGCCCTGGCCCAGCATCCGCAGTTCTCCGAAGGGCGGGCGCTGGCGGCGCTGTACCTGGTGCGTGACCTGCTGACCCAGCGCGGCGTGTTCGGCGCATGAACGACCGCGAACTGATGCAGCAGGTGGTGCAACTGACCCGGCAGGCGGGCGCTGCCATCCTGCCCTTCTGGCGTGCGGACGTGGCTGTGCAGACCAAGCTCGATGCCTCGCCGGTGACCGCAGCCGATATCGCCGCCCACGACGTGATCGCCGCCGGCCTGCAGCGGCTGGCGCCACACATTCCGGTGCTGTCCGAGGAAGACTGCGACATCGGCCTGGCCGAGCGCCAACAGTGGCAGCGCTGGTGGCTGGTGGACCCGCTGGACGGCACCAAGGAGTTCATCGCCGGCAGCGAAGAGTTCACCGTCAACATCGCCCTGATCGAACAGGGCCGGGTGGTATTCGGCGTGGTCGGGGTGCCCACCACGGGGCGTTGCTACTACGGTGGCCAGGGCCTGGGCGCCTGGCACGAAGACCCGCACGCGCCGGCAGCGCCGATCAGCGTGCGTGCGGCGCCGCCTGCCGGCACCCCGTTCACCGTGGTCGCCAGCCGCCGCCACAGCAGCCCCGAGCAGGAGCGCTTGCTGGCCGGCCTGAGTGCGGCGGTGGGTGAGCTGGAGCTGACCTCCGTGGGCAGCTCGCTCAAGTTCTGTCTGCTCGCCGAAGGCGCCGCCGACTGCTACCCGCGCCTGGCGCCGACCTCGCAGTGGGACACCGCCGCCGCCCAGGGCGTGCTCGAAGGCGCCGGCGGCGAAGTGCTGGGCCTGGACGGCCAGCCGTTCGCCTACCCACCCCGCGAAAGCCTGCTCAATCCTTTCTTCCTTGCCCTGCCAGCCGCAGCGCCGTGGCGCGCCAGCCTGCTCGCGCTCGCCTCAGCGGTGTAGCACGTACTGCCCGCCGAACTGCACGGCGGGCGTTTCACTGCCTTCGTTGAACACCTGGGTGTGCAGGGTCAGGCGCGCGCGGCCGTAGCGCTGGTAGGTGGCCACGAAGCGCTCCCAGACCTTGGCCTCGGGCGCCGCGCACACCGCCACGCCGGCGCCGGTGACCGGCAGCGGGTAGCTGATCTGGCCTTCCTGGATGACGATATGCCCGTCGCCGATGCCCGCCTCGCGCAGGCGCAGGTGCAGCCAGCCCCAGCCTGCCAGCACGGCCGCGCAATACAGGCTGCCGCCGAACATGGTGCTCTTGTGGTTGACGTTGGCCGCCAGCGGCAATTGCAGGCGCAGCCGCTGGTGCTGCCAGTCGAGCACCTGCAGGCCCATCTCGCGGGTCAGCGGGATGTCGGCGTGCAGCACGTCCTGCAGGTAATGGCTCGGGTTCATCAGCGGTTGTCCTCGGTGTCGTCGGTGCCACTGGCATTGCTGTCGGCAAAGCTCAGGCCGTGTTTGCGCAGCTTGTCGTGCAGGGTCTTGCGCGGCACGCCGAGGGCTTCGGCCAGGCTGCGCATCGAGCTGTGCGGGCGGGTCAGTTCGGCGGCGATCAGCGAGCGTTCGAACTGCTCGACCTGTTCGCTGAGGTTGCCGCTGCCCGGCGCTGCCTGCGCCTGATCGACCGGGCCAGGGCTGTCGCCGTCCAGGGCCAGCTCCAGGCCCAGGGCGAAGCGCTCGGCGGCGTTCTGCAGCTCGCGCACGTTGCCCGGCCACGCATGGCGCAGCAGCGTCGCACGTTGCGCCGGTTGCAGCACGTGGGGGGGCAGGCCGTGGCGTTCGCTGGCGGCGTCGGCAAAATGCTGGAACAGCATCAGCACATCGTCGCCGCGCTCGCGCAGGGGGGGAATGCGCAGCGGCGCGACGTTTAGGCGGTAATACAGGTCGGCGCGAAAACGCCCCTGGTCGGCGGCCTGGCGCAGGTCTTCCTTGGTGGCGGCGATGATGCGGATATCCAGCGGGATCAGCTGGTTGCCGCCCAGGCGCTCGACCACCCGCTCCTGCAGCAGGCGCAGCAGCTTGACCTGTACATCCAGGCTCATGCTCTCGATTTCATCGAGAAACAGCGTGCCGCCATTGGCGAATTCGAACTTGCCGATGCGCCGCTTCTGCGCCCCGGTAAAGGCCCCGGGCTCGTGGCCGAACAGCTCGCTCTCGACCACCGATTCGGCCAGGGCACCGGCGTTGATCGCCACGAACGGGCCGTCGCGCCGGCTCGACAGGTCGTGCAGCGCGCGCGCCACCACCTCCTTGCCGGCGCCGGTCTCGCCCAGTATCAGTACATCGGCGCGGGTGCCGGCCAGCGCGCCGATCTGCTCGCGCAGCCGGGCCATCGGGGTCGACTGGCCCACCAGGCGCGTGCTCAGTTGCTGGCGATCGCTCAGGGCCAGGCGCAGGCTGCGGTTGTCCAGCACCAGGCGGCGCAGCGCCAGGCCGCGGCGCACGCTGTCGAGCAGGGCGTCGCTGGCGAAGGGCTTTTCGAGAAAGTCGTAGGCCCCGGCGCGCATCGCCTGCACCGCCAGCGGCACGTCGCCGTGGCCGGTGATCAGCAGCACCGGCAGGTCCGGGTCCTGGGCATGCAGTTGTTCGAGCAGTTGCAGGCCGTCGATGCCGGGCATGCGGATATCGCTCACCACCACCCCGGGCCAGTCGCTTTCCAGGCGCGCGGCCAGGCCCTGGGCGTCGCTCAGGGGCAGCACGCGCAGGCCGGCGAGGTCCAGGGTCTGGCTCAGGGCCTGACGCAGGTGCGGGTCGTCATCGACCAGGACGACCTGGGTGCGGCTGTCGATCAGTGTGTCGGTCGTCATGCCGAGGAGTCCTCCGAGGTTTGAAGCGCGGCGCCGGGGGTGGCCACGCGCAGTTGCAGGGTCAGCAGCGCACCGCCTTCCGGGTGGTTGGCCAGCACCAGCTCACCGCCCAGCGCGTTGATCAGCGTATCGCAGATCGCCAGGCCCAGGCCCAGGCCCTGGGTGCGGGTCTTGGTGGTGAAGAACGGCTCGCGTGCGCGCAGCAGGGCCTGGCTGCTGAAGCCCGGGCCGTTGTCGCGAATGGTCAGGTAGACGCTGCCTTCGCGGCGTTCGGCACTTAGCCAGAGCTTGCGCGGGTTGGCCTTTTCGGTCAGTGCGTCGAGGGCGTTGGCCAGCAGGTTGCCCAGTACCTGGCGCAGGCGGGTTTCGCCGGCCTGCACCCACAGGGTGGCCTCGGGCAGGTCGCGCACCAGTTCCACCGCCATCGCCCGGCGCCGCTTGGCCAGCAGGGCCAGGGCGTCGTCCAGTGCCGGCTGCAGCGCCACGCTTTCCGGCGCATGCCGGTCACGCCGGGCGAAGGCGCGCAGGTGGGCGATGATCGAGGCCATGCGCCCGGTCAGTTCGCTGATCAGCTTGAGGTTGCTGCGAGCATCGTCGGTGCGCTGGTGGTCGAGCAGGATCTCGGCGTTCTCGGCGTAGCTGCGGATAGCCGCCAGCGGCTGGTTGAGCTCATGGCTGATGCTTGCCGACATGGTGCCCAGCACCGACAGCTTGCCGGCCTGCACCAGCTCGTCCTGGGCGCGCACCAGTTCCTGCTGGGCCTGCTCGCGCTCCAGCACTTCGGTCTTGAGGCGGCTGTTGAGGCCTTCGAGGGCGGCGGTGCGTTCGGCCACGCGCAGCTCCAGCTCCTGGCGGGCGCGGGCCTCGAAGTCGAGGCGGTCCATGTAGTTGCGCCGGCGCTGCATCACCAGCCCGAGCAGCAGCATCACCACCAGCAGGGTGGCGGCGCCGATGAACAGCACCGTGCTCACCGAGCGGTCGACCAGGGTGCGCGGGGCCAGGATGCTGACCTGCCAGCCGGTCTCGGGGATGGCCTGGGTCTGGGTCAGCCAGGCATCGGGGTTGAGCCTGAGGGGCTTGGGCGTGGTGGTGGGGTAGGGCTGGATCGCCACGATCGCGTCGCGCTCGGCCTCGCTGAGCGGGCGCGTGGCGCGAAAGCGCCAGTCGGGGCGCGAGGTGAGGATCACCACGCCGTTGTGGTCGGTCACCAGCAGTTGCTCGGGGGTCTTGCCCCACAGGGTTTCGGTGTGGTCCAGGTCGATCTTGGCCACCAGTACGCCGATCACCTGGTCGCCGTCGCGCACTGCTGCGGCGAAGAAGTAGCCGCGCTTGGCCGAGGTGGTGCCCTGGCCGAAGAAACGCCCCAGCCGGCCCTGCATGGCTTCGCTGAAGTAGGGGCGGAACGAGAAGTTGCGCCCGGCAAAGTTGTCGTGCTTGTTCCAGTTGGAGGCCGCCAGGGTGTTGCCGTTGACGTCCATCAGGTACATCACCTCGGCGCCGGTCTGCGCGCAGATGTCGTCGAGCAGGCGGTTGGCGTTGGTCAGGGTCTCGAGGCGTATCGGGTCGGCCAGCACCGCACGCAATGCCGGCAGGTCACCGAGGATCTGCGGCAGGGTCTCGTAGCGGTGCAGGGTGCCCAGCAGGTTGGCCACGTACAGGTCCAGGGTCTGGCGGTTCTGGCTGGCCAGTTCCTCCTGGTAGTAGTGCTCGGCCAGACGTTGCAGCGGCCACAGCAGCGGCGCCAGGCACAGCGCCAGGAGGGCCAGGCTGCGCCAGCGCGGACGGCGGGGTAGGGTCGGGGTCATGGTCATCGCAAACCGGGCTTTGGTGGGGGGCCGCGTTGCAGCCCATCGCGGGTCAAGCCCGCTCCCACAAGGCCACTGATTATCCCGTGGGAGCGGGCTTGACCCGCGATGGCGTCGCAAAGGGCGCAGAAACGTTGGCCGCATTATGCGCTACTTCAGGCACTCGATCAGCGCTTGACGCCAGTCTGGCTGCTCCACCTGCCACTGCTGGCGCAGGCGGCTGCAGTCCAGGCGCGAGTTCAGTGGGCGCTGCGCCGGGGTCGGGTATTCGCTGGACGGGATCGGCAGCAGCTGCGCGCAGGGCCTGCCCTGAGCCTTCAGATGCTCGCCGATGGCCTGGGCGAAACCGAACCAGGAGGTCTGGCCCTGCGCGGTCATGTGGTAGGTGCCCCACGCACCCGCCTGCCCGGCCTGCCAGCGCTGGATCAACGCCAGGGTGCTGGCGGCCAGGCTACCGGCCCAGGTCGGTGCACCGATCTGGTCGGCGACCACGCGCAGCTGCGGTTTTTCCTGCAGCAGACGCTGCATGGTCAGCAGAAAATTGCGCCCGTGCAACGAGTACACCCAGCTGGTGCGCAGTGTCAGGTGCGCGCCGCCCACGGCATGGATGGCCTGCTCGCCAGCCAGCTTGCTGCGTCCGTACACGCTCAGGGGGTTGGGCGCGTCGTCTTCGGTGTAGGGCGTGGCCTTGCTGCCGTCGAACACGTAGTCGGTGGAGTAGTGCAGCAGCGGTACGCCCAGCCGTGCGGCCTCCTCGGCAAGTACGCCGGGTGCGGTGGCGTTGATGGCGAAGGCCAGCGCAGGTTCGTTTTCGGCCTGGTCGACTGCGGTATAGGCGGCGGCGTTCACCAGCAGGTCGGGGCTCAGCTCGCGTACTACCTGGCGGATGCGTTCGGGCTCGGCCAGGTCAAGCTGTTCGCGGCCCAGTACATGCACCTGGCCCAACCCGGCCAGGCGCTGCTGCAGGGCCTGGGCGAGCTGGCCATTGCGCCCGGTGATGAGGATTTTCATGGGAACAGGTCGGCGTCCTTGAGCAACTGGCCGACCTGATCCTTGGCCGACAGCTGCGGCGGTGCGTCCAGTTGCCAGTCGATGGCCAGCTGCGGGTCGTCCCAGCGAATGCAGCGCTCGGCGCTCGGGTTGTAGTAGTCGGTGGTCTTGTACAGGAACTCGGCGCTGTCGCTGAGCACCCGGAAACCGTGGGCAAACCCCTGGGGGATCCACACCTGCCGGTGGTTGGCGGCCGACAGGTGTACCGCCACCCATTGCCCGAAGGTCGGCGAGCTGCGGCGGATATCCACCGCCACGTCCAGCACCTCGCCCTGGGTCACGCGCACCAGCTTGCCCTGGGGGTTGTGCACCTGATAGTGCAGGCCGCGCAGCACGCCGCGAAGCGAGCGCGAATGATTGTCCTGCACGAACTGTGCATCGATGCCGGTTGCGGCCCTGAAGGCCTGGGCGTTGAAGCTCTCGTAGAAGAACCCGCGGTCATCGCCGAACACCCTGGGCTCGAGGATCAGCACGTCCGGTAGCGCGGTGGCGATCACTTCCATTGCTGGTCTCCGGTCAGGCCGTACAGGTACTGGCCGTAGCCGGTCTTGCCGAAGGCCTTGGCCCGTTCCAGCAGACGCTCCTGGCAGATCCAGCCCTGCTGGAAGGCGATCTCTTCAAGGCAGGCGACCTTCAGGCCCTGGCGATGCTCGATGGTCTGCACGTACTGCGAGGCCTCCAGCAGGCTGTCGTGGGTGCCGGTGTCGAGCCAGGCGAAGCCACGCCCGAAGCGCTCCACGCGCAGGTCGCCACGGCGCAGGTAGGCATTGTTGACATCGGTGATCTCAAGCTCCCCACGCGGCGAAGGCTTGATGTCGCGGGCGATGCGCACCACGTCGTTGTCGTAGAAGTACAGGCCGGTGACCGCGTAGCTGGACCTGGGCTGCGCGGGCTTTTCTTCGATCGACAAGGCGTTGCCTGCCGCGTCGAACTCGATCACGCCGAAACGCTCCGGGTCCTTGACCCAGTAGCCGAACACCGTTGCGCCGCTGGAGTGGGCGGCGGCGCGCAGCAGTTGCTCGGTGAAACGCTGGCCGTGGAATACGTTGTCGCCCAGGATCAGGCACACCGAGTCGTCACCGATGAACGATTCGCCGATCAGGAACGCCTGGGCCAGGCCGTCGGGCGAGGGCTGCTCGGCATACTCGAAGTGCACCCCGAACTGGCTGCCGTCGCCCAGCAGCTGGCGAAAGTGTGGCAGGTCGTGAGGGGTGGAGATGATCAGGATCTCGCGGATGCCGGCCAGCATCAGCACCGAGATCGGGTAGTAGATCATCGGCTTGTCGTATACCGGCAGCAGCTGTTTGGAAATGCCCAGGGTGATGGGGTGCAGGCGCGTGCCGGAGCCGCCTGCCAGTACGATGCCTTTGGTCATGCAATCAGGTCCTTGAAATCGCTGTTGCCCAGGCGCTGGCCCTGGTAGCTGCCGTCCTGCACATGGCGGCACCATTCCAGGTTATCCAGGTACCACTGCACGGTCTTGCGCAGGCCGGTGGCGAAGGTTTCTTCAGGGCGCCAGCCCAGCTCGCGCTCGATCTTGCCGGCGTCGATGGCGTAGCGCAGGTCGTGGCCGGGGCGGTCCTGCACGAAGGTGATCAGGTCGGCATAGCGCGCCACGCCCGCCGGGTGTGCGGGGGCCAGCTCTTCGAGCAGAGCGCAGATGGCGTGCACCACCTCGAGGTTGGTCTGCTCGTTGTGCCCGCCGATGTTGTAGGTCTGGCCCACCTCACCTGCGGTGACCACCTTGAGCAGGGCGCGGGCATGGTCCTCGACGAACAGCCAGTCGCGCACCTGCTGGCCGTTGCCGTACACCGGCAGCGGCTTGCCCGCCAGGGCGTTGAGGATCACCAGCGGGATGAGTTTTTCCGGGAAGTGGTACGGCCCGTAGTTGTTCGAGCAGTTGGTCAGCAGCACCGGCAGCCCGTAGGTGCGCTGCCAGGCGCGCACCAGGTGGTCGGACGCGGCCTTGCTCGCCGAGTAGGGCGAACTGGGTGCGTAGGGAGTGGTTTCGGTGAACAGGTCGTCGACCCCATGCAGGTCGCCATACACCTCGTCGGTGGACACGTGATGGAAGCGAAACGCCTCGCGCTCGGCGGCCGGCAGCGTGCCCCAGTAGGCGCGAGTGGCTTCGAGCAGGCTGTAGGTGCCGACGATGTTGGTCTGGATGAACGCCGCTGGCCCGTCGATGGAGCGGTCGACATGCGACTCGGCTGCCAGGTGCATGATCGCCTGGGGCCGGAAGCGCTCCAGCACCGCGCTCACCGTGGCCTGGTCGACGATATCGGCCTGCACGAACTCGTAGCGGGTGTTGCTGGCGATGCTGTGCAGCGACTCCAGGTTGCCGGCGTAGGTCAGCTTGTCCAGGTTGAGCACGTGGTGGTCGGTGTGCTCGATCAGGTGGCGGACCAGCGCCGAACCGATGAAGCCGGCACCGCCGGTGATGAGTATGCGCATGTCGAATGGCCTTTGGTGCAGCGGGTGGTGTTCAGGTGGCTCGTAGCTTGTCGCCAGGCGCCGGCCGGTGCAAGGGCAACGCAGCGCTGGCCGACGTCAGGCTATCGGCCGGATGCCCGCGTAGTTAATAGTGGCTGATCCTGCCGCCGATCTGCGCGCCGAGGGGCAGGTTGTCGGAAAAGTACGCGGTGAACCCGGCGTCGCTCATCGCCTGCTGCATGCGCGGGAGCAGGATTGGAGGATGGCAACCTGCTTCAAGCGTCTGTCCCGGGGTTGGAGGGCGAAATCGACGGCGGGTCAGAATACGTTCAATTCTTTCCCTTCGTCACTCCCCTTGCTTATCGGCAGCAGCGGTGGCGATATAAGCGACAAAAAAAATCGAGGCCTTCTCCATGTCGCTGAACACCCTCATTCACCGCGCCAGCCTGCCATGCCCCGATCTCGACCCGGCCCAGGCGGCGCAGCTGCTGCAGGCGCATTACGGGCTGCAAGGCACGCTGCAGCCGCTGGGCAGCCAGCAGGACCTGAACTTTCGCGTCGATACGCCCCACGGGCGCTTCGTGCTCAAGGTCTGCCATGGCGACTATGCGCAGCAGGAGCTTGAAGCCCAGCATGCGGCGCTGGAGCACCTGCACCGTCAGGGTGTGCCGGTACCGGCCGTTCGTCGTGCCAACGGTGGCGAGCCGCTGCTGGCACTGACGATCGACGGCCAGCCGGTGCGCGCACGGGTGCTCACCTACATCGAGGGCCAGACCCTGACCCGCCTGCCGTACATGGCGCCGCGCCTGATGCACGCGCTGGGGGCGCTGTGTGCACGGGTCGACCTGGCGCTGGCGGACTTCACCCACCCCGGGCTGGAGCGCACCCTGCAATGGGACCCGCGCCATGCCCAGGCGGTGATCGCCCACCTGCTCCCGGTGCTGGCCGACGGGCCGCGCAAGGTGCGGGTGCAGGCCATTGCCGAGCAGGCCCGCGTGGCGCTAGAGCCGCTTCTGGCGCAGCTGCCGATGCAGGCGGTGCACCTGGACATTACCGATGACAACGCCGTGTGGCAGCGCGATGGCGCACGCGAGTGGCAGTTACAGGGGGTGATCGATTTCGGCGACCTGCTGCACACCTGGCGCATCGCCGACCTGTCGGTGACCTGCGCGGCGCTGCTGCATCATGTCGACGGCGACCCGCTGCGCATCCTGCCGGCCATCGCTGCCTACCATGCGCTCAACCCGCTGCACGAGGCCGAGCTGCGAGCGCTATGGCCGATGATCGTGGCGCGCGCGGCGGTGCTGGTGCTCAGTGGCGAGCAGCAGGTGGGCGTCGACCCCGGCAACACCTACAGCCGCGACAACCTGGCCCATGAGTGGCAGATCTTCGAGGTGGCAGCCGGTGTGCCGTTTGCATTGATGGAGGCGGCGATCATGCAACTAGCCGGCCTTGCGCCCGCGCCGCTGCCGGCCACGGGCATGCTGCTGCCGGGGTTGCGCGACCAGGCTGTGGCGCGGGTCGATCTTGGCGTGCTGAGCGAGCACTTCAGCGCCGGCAACTGGCAGCAGCCCGGCATCGACCAGCACCTGCTGCGTACCCATGCGGCCCCGGCCAGCACGTTGTATGCCCAGTACCGCCTGTCGCAGACCCATATCGACAACCCGCTGGAACCGCACACCTGTGCGCTGCACGTGGAGCTGCACCTGCCCGTGGACAGTGCGCTGGTGGCGCCGTTTGCCGGCACCTGGCGCCACGGCGAGCAGGGCTGGGCGTGCCTTGAAGGTGACGCCTCCAGCCTGTGGCTGCGCGGGGTGGTGCAAAGCCCCGCATCGGGCGCGGTCATCGCCCAGGGCGAGCCGCTGGGGCACGCCACCGAGCTCAAGGTGCAGCTGTGCCGCGTGGCCGGCCTGCAACCGCCGAACTTCGTCGCGCCTTCGCGCGCGCTGGCGTGGCAGGCGCTGTGCCCTTCGCCGGCTGCGCTGCTGGGCTTTGACTGCGACGCCGCGCCACTGCCCGACCCGCATGCCCTGCTGGCGCGTCGCGACGCCAGCTTCGCGCGCTCGCAGAAGCACTACTACCAGCAGCCGCCACATATCGAGCGCGGCTGGCGCAACTACCTGATCGACATGCAGGGGCGCTCGTACCTGGACATGCTCAACAACGTCGCGGTGCTGGGCCATGGGCACCCGCGCATGGTGAGCGAGTCGGCGCGCCAGTGGTCGCTGCTCAACACCAACTCGCGCTTTCACTATGCGGCCATCGCCGAGTTTTCCGAGCGCCTGCTGGCGCTGGCGCCGCCGGGGATGGACCGGGTGTTCCTGGTCAACAGCGGCACCGAGGCCAACGACCTGGCGATCCGCCTGGCGTGGGCGGCCAGCGGCGGGCGCGACATGCTCAGCGTGCTGGAGGCGTACCACGGCTGGTCGGTGGCCACCGATGCCATCTCGACCTCCATCGCCGACAACCCGCAGGCATTGAGCACTCGGCCCGACTGGGTGCACCCGGTGACCGCACCGAACACCTACCGCGGCAAGTACCGTGGGCAGGACACCACCGCCGACTATGTGCGCGATGTCGACGAACGCCTGGCCGAGATCGGCGAGCGTCAGCTGGCGGGGTTCATCTGCGAGCCGGTGTACGGCAATGCCGGTGGCATCCCGTTGCCGGCGGGGTATCTGCAGCAGGTGTATGCCAGGGTGCGCGCGCGGGGCGGGGTATGCATCGCCGACGAGGTGCAGGTGGGGTACGGGCGGCTGGGCGAGTACTTCTGGGGCTTCGAGCAGCAGGGTGTGGTGCCGGACATCATCACCATGGCCAAGGGCATGGGCAATGGCCAGCCGCTGGGCGCGGTGATCACCCGGCGCGAGATCGCCGAGGCGCTGGAGGCCGAGGGTTACTTCTTCTCGTCGGCCGGTGGCAGCCCGGTGAGCTGCCGTATCGGCATGGCGGTGCTGGACGTGATGGAGGAGGAGGGCCTGTGGGACAACGCGCGCGAGGTGGGTGGGTACTTCAAGGCGCGTCTGCAGGCGCTTGTCGATAAGTATCCGCTGGCGGGTGCGGTGCATGGGTCGGGGTTCTACCTGGGCCTGGAGCTGGTGCGTGATGCCGCCAGCCTGGAACCGGCCACCGAAGAGACGGCGGCGCTGTGCGAGCGTCTGCGCGAGCTGGGCATCTTCATGCAGCCGACCGGTGACTACCTGAACATCCTCAAGATCAAGCCGCCCATGTGCACTACGCGGGCGAGCGTGGATTTCTTTGTGGACAGTGTGGAGCGGGTGTTGACGCAGGGGGTGTAGCGGCGGAGTCGGGAGGGCGCTGTCCTGCATTCGCTGGCTTGCCAGCGAAGCAGTCAACGAACCCTTCCTTTCGCCGATTAATATCGATTAATAATCGGACGAACCTGAGTGTTTTAATTATTTTTGGCTTTTAAAGCCGATATTTATCGGTTATAAAGTGCTCATCGTCTTCCCTTGTACCTTCCCAAGGAGGTTCCCATGAGCCGTACCGTCACCGTCGCCGCCACCCAGATGGCTTGTTCCTGGGACCGCCAGGCAAATCTCGCCACCGCCGAAAAACTGGTGCGCGAAGCCGCCGCCAAGGGCGCGCAGATCATCCTGATCCAGGAACTGTTCGAAACCCCGTACTTCTGCCAGAAGCCCAACGCCGACTACCTGCAACTGGCTACGCCCACCGAAACCAACGCCGCCATCGCGCACTTCCAGACGCTCGCCAGGGAGCTGCAGGTGGTGCTGCCCATCAGCTACTACGAGCTGGCCGGCCGCGCCCGCTTCAACAGCATCGCGATCATCGACGCCGACGGCAGCAACCTGGGCGTGTACCGCAAGAGCCACATCCCCGACGGCCCCGGCTACCACGAGAAGTACTACTTCAACCCCGGCGACACCGGCTTCAAGGTGTGGCAGACCCGCTACGCCAAGATCGGCGTGGGCATCTGCTGGGACCAGTGGTTCCCCGAGTGCGCCCGCAGCATGGCGCTGCTGGGCGCGGAGATTTTGTTCTACCCCACCGCCATCGGCAGCGAACCGCACGATGCCAATATCCTCTCCCGCGAGCACTGGCAGCGTGTGCAGCAGGGGCACGCCGGCGCCAACCTGATGCCGCTGGTGGCCAGCAACCGCATCGGCCGCGAAGAACAGGACGGCTACGCCATCACCTTCTACGGCTCGTCGTTCATCGCCAACCAGTTCGGCGAAAAGGTCGAGGAACTGGACCAGACCGAAGAGGGCGTGCTGGTGCACAGCTTTGACCTGGACAAACTGGAACACGTGCGCAGCGCCTGGGGCACCTTCCGTGACCGCCGTCCGAACCTGTATGGTGCGATCAAAACCCTCGACGGTTCACTGGAATCCTGACCATGAAGACCCTGAACACTACCCCGCGCGCCGACGGCTTCCACATGCCTGCCGAGTGGGCACCGCAAACCCAGGTATGGATGCTGTGGCCCGAGCGCCCGGACAACTGGCGCCTGGGCGGCAAGCCGGCCCAGGCCGCCCACGTGGCGGTGGCCAAGGCCATCGCGCGTTTCGAGCCGGTCACCGTGGGTGTGTCGGCCGGCCAGTACGAAAACGCCAGTGCGCAACTGGACATGCCCAACATCCGTGTGGTGGAAATCAGCAACGACGACGCCTGGGTGCGTGACACCGGCCCGACCTTCGTGATCAACGACAGCGGCGAAGTGCGCGGCGTGCACTGGGGCTTCAACAGCTGGGGCGGCTTCGAGGGCGGCCTGTACGCACCGTGGAACCGCGACGAACAGGTGGCGGCCAAGGTGCTGGAAATGGAGCGCTGCCAGCGTTACCGCACCGAGGGCTTCGTGCTCGAAGGCGGCTCGATTCACGTGGATGGCGAAGGCACCCTGATCACCACCGAGGAGTGCCTGCTCAACCACAACCGCAACCCGCACCTGAACCGCGAGCAGATCGAGGCGATCCTGCGCGATCAACTGGCGGTGGACACCATCGTGTGGCTGCCCGAGGGCCTGTACAACGACGAAACCGACGGGCATGTGGACAACTTCTGTTGTTACGTTCGCCCGGGCGAAGTGTTACTGGCCTGGACCGATGATTCGCAAGACCCCAACTACGCACGCTGCCGCGCCGCCCTGGCGGTGCTGCAAAGCCAGCGCGATGCCAGGGGCCGTGAATTCGTGGTGCACAAGATGCCGATCCCGGGCCCGTTGTACGCTACCGAAGAGGAGTGCGCCGGGGTCGATCTGGTGGCCGGCAGCCAGGAGCGCAATCCGTCGGTACGCCTGGCCGGTTCCTACGTGAACTTCCTGATCGTCAACGGCGGGATCATCGCGCCGAGCTTCGACGACCCCGCCGATGCCGAGGCCAGAGCGGTCCTGGCACGTCTGTTCCCCGATCACGAAGTGGTCATGGTGCCGGGCCGCGAGCTGTTGCTGGGCGGCGGCAACATCCATTGCCTGACCCAGCAGCAACCCGCCCCTGCCAAGCGCTGAGAGCGGCCTGGCAAATCAAGCCCGTCATCGACGGGCTTTTTTTTGCCTGCGCGATGGCCGGCGACGCAACTGGCACACCTCTTGTATTCGTTTTGCCTTGTATTTCAAGCAAGTACGACGGCGCAGTTCTGTCACAAAGTTTGATTAAGGTAGCCGCTCACACTTCTGGGGAGTACGTGTGGAAATGAATGCGACAAGTGAACCGGTTTCGCACCCGTCGGTGGTGAACCTCGAGGCGCTTGAGGCAGTGGCGCAGTGGTTGAAACACCATGGAACCCTCCGGGTCAGGAAGACCGATCCACGACGTGCACTGGTGGAACGTTATCCACAGGGGTTGATCACCGAGGCAGAGCTCGATGCGCTGCTGGGGGTGTGCTACCGCTGAACTGGAAAGGGCGCCACCGATTGCGGTGGTGCCCTTTTTTGTGGAGGCTGTACTGGCCTCATCGCGGGTCAAGCCCGCTCCCACAGGGGGTGGCGCGGTCTTTGTGGGAGCGGGCTTGACCCGCGATGGCAGCACCGCAGTTCTAGAAGTTGTAGGTACCCGTCACCACCAGGCTGCGCGGATCACCGAACTGGATCTGCCCGGCACTGGTCGCCGAACTGTAGTAGGTCTTGTCGGCAATGTTGCTCAGCGCCGCGCGCACATCCCAATCCTGCGTGCGCCAGCCGACCAGCGCGTCCCAACTGCCATACCCCGGCAGCACGATGGTGTTCCTGGTATCGGCATAACGCTGCCCCACCAGTGTCACACCCGTTTCGGCGTACCAGCCCATTTCCGGTTTCCAGGTGACGAACAGGCTGGCGTTGCGCCGCGCCACGTCGTTGATGCGGTTTCCGGCATTGCCTTCGGTGTCCTCGACGATGGTGGCGTCCTGCAGGCCGATGCCCCCGCGCACATACCAGTTGCCTCCCAGCTTGCCGGTGGCGGTCAGTTCGACCCCGCGCGAACGCTGCAGGCCGGTGAGGATGTAGCGGTCGGCGTTGTCCGGGTCGCGGCTGCGGCGGTCGTACAGCTCCAGCTCGTACACCGCGAGGGTGGTGCTCAGGCGCTCGTCCAGCCACTCGCTCTTGACCCCGATCTCCTTCTGCCGGGTATGTTCAGGCCCGGTTTCGTTGGCGTTGCCCGCCGCCCCCGGGGTGATGCCGATCAGGCCGCCGCCCACCGGCGAAAAGGTCTTGCTCCACGAGGCATAGAAAGCGTGGTCCCTGAGCGGCGTCCACACCACGCCCAGGCGCGGGCTGGTGCTGTTGCTCTGCTGCTTTTCGCTCAGGCCGCTGACCTTGCTGGTGGTGTCCACCTCGAACCGGTCATGGCGCAGGCCCACGAGCAGTTGCCACTGATCGTTCAGGCGGACCTGGTCCTGCACATACAGGCCACGGCTGTGCACGTCTGTATGGTTGTTGCTGGACACCGCCAGCACGCCGTTGTGTTGCTGGCCGCGGTCCGGGTTGAACAGGTCGACGCCCGGCACGCCCTTGCCGCTGCGCAGCAGCGAGTGACGGCGCTGCTCGCCCAGTTCGAGCCCCGTGAGCAGGGTGTGCTCCAGGCCGAAGGTCGACACGTTGCCTTCGATTTCCACGGTGTTGAACAGGTTGCGCGTGTTCAGGTCCTGCTGCCAGCGCTGGCGCCCGACCAGGCCGGTGCTGGCGTTGTAGCCGGTGAGGTAGGTGTTGTCGAAGTCGCTGTCGAGCTGGAACAGGCCCAGGGTATGGCGCAGTTGCCAGGCATCGTTGAGCTGGTAGTTCAGGCGCGAGCGCAGCGACTGCGCGGTGTCGTCGATGTAGTCGCGCTGCGGGTCGCCATAGGTGGTGCTGCGGCTGACATCCACCGGGCGACCGGTGCGCGGATCGCCGGGGATACCGCGGTCGGGCGTGCGGTTGTAGCGGCTGTATTCGTACTGCACCAGCCAGTTCAGGTCCGGGCTGAGCTGCCAGCTCATCGAAGGCGCGAACAGCTGGCGGCTGCCGTCGATGCCGTGGCGGAAGCTGTTGTTGTCTCGGTTGCCCATGTTCAGGCGCAGGCTGAGGGTGTCGCTGGGGTCGGCACTGAGGTCGGCATACAGGCTGCGCAGGTCGTCGCTGCCGCCCTGGGCCTCGATGCTGGAGTGTCGGCCGGCTTCGGGCGCCTTGCTCACGCGGTTGATGATACCGCCCTGGCTGCCGCGGCCGTACAGCACCGCCGCCGGCCCCTTGAGCACCTCGATCCGTTCGATGTTGTACAGGTCGCGCACGTACTGGCTGTCGTCGCGGATGCCGTCCAGGTAGAAGTCATTGCTGGCGTCGAAGCCTCGGATGCGCAGGCTGTCGAAGCGGGTGTCGGCGCTGTTGCTGACGTTGGGGATGCCGCTCAGGGCCTTGCCCAGGTCATGGGTGCCGTAGTCGTGCACGCTGGCGGTCTTGATCGAATCGATGGCCTGGGGCACGTAGCGCGCCGGGGTGGAGGTGCGGGTGGCGGTGGTCACTTCCTTGACCCGAGGGTCATCCCGGTCGCTGTCGGCGGTTACCGACAGCTCGGGCAACGTGGTGCTGGCAGCACACGCCAGGCTGGAGCTGAACAGGGCGCAAAGCCCCAGAGACACAGGGGAAAGACGGCAAGGGACGGGCGTGGCACGCATCGGCAAAGGTACTTGGTGATGAAAAGGGTGCGAATGGTAATGCTTTGCATTCCCAAATGTTAGCGCTATTTACGCACCGTTGTGGTGCGGTCGTATCCAGGTATTTCCACCGGGGCGCAACCGATTGCGGGTTGCCTTGTCTGCGCCGCTGAAGACGGCGTAATGGCCATATGACTTGTCGTTTTCACGAATTTTTGACATGGCCTTGTACGCACGGCTAGGATCGGACCCAACGCCTGTAGGCCCATCGGCCAAGAGTCCCAAGAAAAGGCCCGCTGCACCCTTGTTGCAGGCGGGCTTTTTGTTTGCAGACCCGTGAGCGTCAACCCACGCAGGGGGCGTGGTTCCTGGCGTTGGTCGCAGAGCGTAAAACACTCCGAAATAAGGAAAATAACATGTTGAAAACACGGATCAGTCTGATCGCGCTGGGGCTTATGGCGGCGACTCAGGCAATGGCCAACGACCAGGCCGCGTCGAACGGTTTCCAGGAAGACAGCAAGGCCAGCGTTCTGCTGCGCAACGCGTTCATCAATCGTGACAAGAAGCATGGCAGCAGTGACCAGTCCGAGTGGGGCCAGGCCTTCATCGGCAAGTTCTCGTCGGGCTTCACCCAGGGCACCGTGGGCGTGGGCGTCGACGCCTTCGGCCTGTATGCCATCCGCCTGGACGGCGGCAAGGGTCGTAACGGCGGCGCCGGTATCGACTTCTTCAAGCCAAGCGATACCGAACCGAGCAACTCCCCGCACAACCTGGCGCGTGCCGGTGCTGCGATCAAGTTCCGCGTCTCCAATACCGTACTGGCATACGGCGACCAGATGCCGACTCTGCCAGTGCTGAACTATGACGACGGCCGCCTGCTGCCAGAGAGCTTCACTGGCACATCGATCACCTCCAAGGAGATCAAGGGCCTGGAACTGAACGCCGGTCGCTACACCCAGGAAGCGCGCAAGAGCGCCGAAGGTCGCGATAGCGGTGGTCTGAAGTCGATCAACGTGTTCGGCGGCAAGTACCAGTTCACCGAGAATTTCACCGGTGCGCTGTACACCTCCGACGTCGAAGACGTACTGAAGAAGCACTACCTGGGCCTGAACTACGTCCACGCCATCTCCGACGACCAGTCGCTGACCCTGGATTTCAACGGCTACAAGTCGGACATCGACAAGAAGTACGTCAACCGTGCAGGCCTGACCGGTGACCGCAACACCATCTGGAGCCTGGCGGCCACCTACGCCTTCGGCCCGCACTCGATCACCCTGGCGCACCAGCGCAACACCGGCGACACCGGCTACCAGTACGGCTGGTACCAGAACCGCCGCGGCGTGGGTGACGGTGGTTCGACCATCTTCCTGGCCAACTCCTACTGGTCCGACTTCAACGCCGAAGACGAGCGTTCGTGGCAGATCGGCTACGGCCTGGACTTCAGCGCCTTCGGCGTACCGGGTCTGACCTACAACTTTGCATACGTAGCGGGTGACAACATCAACACCCACGGCTTCGGCGAAGGCAAAGAGCGCGAAATCTTCAACCAGTTCAAGTACGTGGTTCAGGAAGGCCCTGCCAAGGACCTGTCCGTCAAACTGCGTAGCTCGTTCCTGCGTGGCACCAACAACCTCAACGCTATCGACTACACCGCAGACGGCAACGAAGTCCGCGTATTCGTCGAGTACCCGATCAGCATCCTCTGATCGATTCGACCTTCAAACAACCCCGGCCTAGGCCGGGGTTGTTTGTTTTCGGCGTACCGCATTCGCCGGCGCCACGGGCGCATCCTGCAATTGCGGCGCGAAGCTGTCGCTGCGGGCCATCCGCCACATCCGTGCATAGAATTCGCTGTCGATCGAGCCGCTGAGCAATTCGCCGGGCTTGAGGAACACGTGCAACTGCGAAAACAGCCGGATCTCGCTGGCGCTGACGCGGCGTACCAGATGCTTGGGCTTGAGTTCGCTGGGGTGCTCGAGGCCGGCGGCCGCGAGCATCTCGGCCAGCGCATGCAGGGTGTTGCGATGAAAGCTGAACACCCGTTCGGCCTTGTCGGGCACCACCAGTGCACGCTGGCGCAACGGGTCCTGGGTGGCCACGCCGGTGGGGCACTGGTTGGTGTGGCAGCTTTGCGACTGGATGCAGCCGATGGCGAACATGAAGCCGCGCGCCGAGTTCACCCAGTCGGCGCCCAGGGCCAGCACGCCGGCGATGTCGAACGCGCTGACGATCTTGCCGGCGGCGCCGATGCGCACCTTGTGGCGCAGGTTCAGGCCCACCAGGGTGTTGTGCACGAACATCAGGCCCTCGCGCATGGGCACGCCGATGTTGTCGCTGAATTCGCGTGGCGCAGCGCCGGTGCCCCCTTCCTTGCCGTCGACCACGATGAAGTCGGGCACGATCTGGGTGGCCAGCATGGCCTTGGCGATGCCCATGAACTCCCAGGGGTGGCCCAGGCAGAACTTGAAGCCCACCGGTTTGCCGCCGGACAGCTCGCGCAACTGCGCCACGAACTCGAGCAACCCCACCGGCGTGTTGAAGGCGCTGTGGGCGGCGGGCGAGATGCAGTCTTCGCCGGGCGTCACACCGCGCGTGGCGGCGATCTCGGCGCTCACCTTGTGCCCCGGCAGGATGCCGCCGTGGCCGGGCTTGGCGCCCTGGCTGAGCTTGATCTCGATCATCTTCACCTGCGGGTCGCGGGCCTGTTCGGCGAAGCGCTGCGGGTTGAAGCGGCCGTGGGCGTCGCGGCAGCCGAAATAGCCGCTGCCGATTTCCCAGATCAGGTCGCCGCCATGTTCGCGGTGGTAGGGGCTGATGCTGCCCTCGCCGGTGTCGTGGGCAAAACGGCCGAGGCTGGCGCCCTTGTTCAGCGCGCCGATGGCGTTGGCGCTGAGGGCGCCGAAGCTCATGGCCGAAATGTTGAAGATCGATGCCGAGTAAGGCTGGCGGCATTGCGGGCCGCCGATGGCGATGCGAAACGAGGCCGGGTCGGGGGTGTTGACCGGCAGCATCGAATGGCTGATGAACTCGAAGCCCGGGCGGTACACGTCATTGAGCGTGCCGAAGGCTTTCTCGGCGCTTTCGTTCTTGGCCCGTGCGTACACCAGCGAGCGCTGCGCGCGGGAGAAGGGCAGCTTGTCGTCGTCGCCTTCGAGCAGGTACTGGCGGATCTCGGGTCGGATGGTCTCGATCAGGTAGCGCAGGTTGCCCAGGATCGGGTAGTTGCGCCGCACTGCGTGCTGGCGCTGGCGCAGGTCGTTCAGGCCCACCAGCGAGAGCAGCGTGCCGATCAGGGTCAATGGCCAGAGCCAGGCGTGAGTGGCAAGAAACGGCAGGCTGGCCAGGCTGAACGTGAGGCACGCCGCCAGGCAGGCATAACGGCTGGGAAACGAGAGGCGCATGAATCTTCCGCTGATGATGTTTGTCGCGCCTAGGATAGGCAAAGCACCGCGGCGGAAAACCCGCGGTTTCGGTAAAACAGTTTTATCCGCGCCGTGCTTGCCAGGCGCCGGGGCTCATGGGCCCGGCTGGTTGATGATCGCCAGGAACGCCTCGGCCGCCCGCGAACGGCCGTGCCGGCGGCTGATGGCATGCAGCGCGATGTGTGCATCGGCATCGCTCAGCGGGCGGTAGCACACGCCCTTGCGTTCCAGCGCGCTGGTGCAGGCCGGCACCACCGCCACGCCCTGGCCGGCGGCGACCAGGGCGATGATGGTGGTGGTCTGCTGGCCGCTGGGGCCGCGGTGCAGCGCCAGGCCGGCGTTGGCGAACAGGGTCTCGATAGCCAGGTTGAGCCCGGTGCCGTGCTGCTCGGGGTAGAGGATCACCGGGCGCTGCTGCAACTGCGCCAGGCTGACCTGTGCCTGTTCACTGAGCGGGTCGCTGACCGGCAGCGCCAGCAGCAGGGGTTCGTGCTCCAGGGTGTCGGTGTGCAGGTTGTGCTCGGCGGGGGGCGGCAGGCGGCTCAGGCCGATGTCCAGGGTGCCGTCGCGCAGCTGCGCCCACTGGTTCATCGACGCCTGTTCGATCAGGTTCAACTGCACCTCGGGGAAGGCCTGGGCGAAGCGCTGGATGGCCTGGGTAAAGCGGTCGCTCAGGGCCACGGAGCTGGCATAGCCCAGGCTCAGGTGGCCGGCCATGCCGCTGGCGAGCCTGGCGGCCATGGTTTCGGCCAGCGCCAGTTGCTCGATCACGTTGCGTGCATAGGGCACGAAGGCCTGGCCCTGCACGGTGAGGCTGACGTTGCGGCTGCTGCGCTCGAACAGGCTGAACCCCAGCTGGGCTTCCAGCGCCGAGATCTGCCGGGTCAGCGCGGGCTGGGCCAGGTGCAGGGCCTGGGCGGCGCGGCCGAAATGCAGGGCCTGGGCCACGGCCAGGAAATAGCGCAGTTTGCGGAGGTCGAGCATGGTGCACCTTGAGGTATCGATCGGTCCGAAATCGGTATTGGCCCGGGGCGAGTGGGGCGCCGTATAAAGGGCGCCACACACTTTAACGAGTTTTGCCATGCAGGCGCCTTCTTCGGCTGCGCGGGTCGCGATGTTGTTGTGCGGCTGCGCGGCGTTCCTCCCCTTGTACGCCACCCAGGGCATCCTCGCGCAACTGGCCCGGCAGTTTGCCGTGGACATTGGCCAGGTGAGCTGGAGCTTGACCATCACCACCCTGATGGTGGCGTTGACTGCGCCCTGGGTCGGCTGGCTGGCGCGGCGCTGGTCGCCGGTGACGCTGATCGTGATGGCGGCGTTGCTGCTGGCCACCCCGGTGCTGCTGATGGCCACGGTGGGCAGCTTTGCCGAGCTGCTGCTGTGGCGGGCGGTGCAGGGCTTGCTGATACCGGTGATCTTCGCCTGCAGCGTGGCGCTGATTGGTGAGCGATGGCAGGGCGCGAGCGTGACCGAGGTCACCAGCCTGTACGTGACCGGCACCATCCTGGGCGGCTTTGCCGGGCGCTTCGTGGTGGCGTGGGTGACCGAGTACTGGGGCTGGCGCGAAGCGTTCGAGGTGCTGGCGCTGGTGGTGCTGCTGATGGGGCTGGGGATTCGCTGGCTGCTGGTGCTCGAACCGATGCCGGCGAGCACGCGCAGGGCCAGTGCGCCACCACGGTTTGGCTGGCCATTGTGGTCGGCGTGCGCGGTGGGGTTCTGCGTGCTGTTTTCACAGGTGGCGTCGTTCACCTATGTGGGGCTGCACCTGAGCCGGGCGCCTTTCGGGCTGGGGGCGGCGGCGCTGGGGTCGATCTATGCGGTGTTTCTGCTGGCGCTGGTGGTCACGCCGATTGCCGGCCGCCTGGCCAGGGCTCGCCCGCCGTTGCACCTGCTGATGGTGGCGGGCGTTGTCGGCGCGGTGGGCATCGGCCTGACGCTTGTGCCCACGCTGTGGGTGATCGTGCTGGGGCTGGCGTTGAGCTCGACCGGGGTGTTCCTGGCGCAGGCGGCGGCCAACACCTTCATTGCGACCACGGCCGGCGCGAACAAGGCCGGGGCGATCGGGCGCTACCTGACCTGCTATTACCTGGGCGGGAGTGCCGGCGCGCTGTTGCCGGCGGTGCTGTGGCAGCAGTGGGGCTGGACCGGGTGCGTGGTGCTGATTCTGGGGTTTCAGGCGGTGTTCATGTTGATCGGGCGGGTGGGCTGGCGCTGAACCCTTCGGCCCCTTCGCGGGTCAAGCCCGCTCCCACAAGGACAGCGGGGATCCTTGTGGGAGCGGGCTTGACC
>NZ_JASCPN010000130.1:0-3106 GCF_029960155.1 Pseudomonas sp. PS01300
GGTCAAGCCCGCTGCCACAGGTGCGACATCGCTCTTGAAATCGGCACATCACCTTGTGGCAGCGGGCTTGACCCGCGACAGGCCCGAACGCCGGCCACAAAAAATCCGGGGCCCGTCACAGGCCCCGGATTCGTCACCCGGCCTTATTGCCCGGTGTAGATCTGGTCGAAGATCCCGCCGTCGTTGAAGTGGGTCTTCTGCACGGTGCGCCAGTCACCGAAGGTCTTCTCCACCGACAGGAAGTCGACTTTGGGGAAGCGGTCGGTGTACTTGGCCAGCACGGTCGCGTCGCGTGGGCGCAGGTAGTTGTTGGCGGCAATTTCCTGGGCTTCAGGCGACCACAGGTACTTCAGGTACTCCTCGGCGGTGGCACGGCTTTTCTTCTTGTCCACCACCTTGTCGACCACGCTCACCGGCGGCTCGGCTTCGGCCGACACGCTCGGGTAGATCACCTCGAACTGGTCGCGACCGAATTCGCGCGCGATCATCTCGGCTTCGTTCTCGAAGGTCACCAGCACGTCGCCGATCTGGTTGGTCATGAAGGTGGTGGTCGCGGCACGGCCACCGGTATCGAGCACCGGTGCCTGCTTGAACAGCTTGCCGACGAAGTCCTTGGCCTTGTTCTCGTCACCGCCGTTCTTGAGCACATAGCCCCATGCCGACAGGTAGGTGTAGCGGCCGTTGCCCGAGGTCTTGGGGTTGGGCACGATCACCTGTACGCCGTCCTTGAGCAGATCGGGCCAGTCCTTCAGGGCCTTGGGGTTGCCCTTGCGCACGATGAATACGGTGGCGGAGGTGAAGGGCGCGCTGTTGTTGGGCAGGCGGGTGACCCAGTTGTCCGGCACCAGCTTGCCGTTGTCGGCCAGGGCATTGATGTCGGTGGCCATGTTCATGGTGATGACGTCGGCCGGCAGGCCGTCGATCACCGAGCGCGCCTGCTTGCTCGAACCGCCGAAGGACATCTGCACGTTGATCTTCTCTTTGTGCTCGGCTTCCCAGTGCTTCTGGAACGCGGCGTTGTAGTCCTTGTAGAAGTCGCGCATCACGTCGTAGGAGACGTTGAGCAGGGTGGTCGGGGCGGCCTGGGCGAGGTTGCCCAGGGCCAGGCCTGCGGCCAGAAGCGAGGCACCAAAGAGTTTTTTCACTGCGCATTCCTTGTTCGAGTTGGGAGAAAGGCATTATGCCAGCGACTATAGCGGCTCGGCCTTAGTCGCTTAAAGATTAAAAAGTGCTGTGGTTATTCCATTTTCTTGAATAGCGCATTGCCGCAGCGTGAACAGAACGCGGCGCTCTGCTCGTGGCTGCCCTTGTGGCAGGTGGGGCAGGCGTGCTGCAGCTGTTCGCCACGCATGGCGTTGGCCAGCTCGGCAGTGAAGATGCCGGTGGGCACGGCAATGATCGAGTAGCCGGTGATCATCACCAGCGAGGAAATCACCTGGCCCAGCGGGGTCTTGGGCACGATGTCGCCAAAGCCCACGGTGGTCAGGGTCACGATGGCCCAGTAGATGCCCTTGGGGATGCTGGTGAAGCCGTGTTCCGGGCCTTCGACCACGTACATCAGGGTGCCGAACACCGTGACCAGGGTCGACACGCTGACCAGGAACACGATGATCTTCTGCTTGCTGCCGCGCAGCGCCGACATCAGGTAGTTGGCCTGCTTGAGGTACGGGCCGAGCTTGAGCACGCGGAAGATGCGCAGCATGCGGATCACGCGGATGATCAGCAGGTACTGCGCGTCACTGTAGTAGATGGCGATGATGCCCGGCACGATCGCCAGCAGGTCCACCAGCCCGTAGAAGCTGAAGGCATAGCGCAGCGGCTTGGGCGAGCAGTACAGGCGGGTGAGGTATTCGGCCAGGAAGATGGCGGTAAAGCCCCACTCGATCCAGGCCAGCAGCCCGGCGTAGCCCTGGTGGACCTCGTCGATGCTGTCGAGGATGACGGTGATCAGGCTGGCCAGGATGATCAGCAGCAGAATGCTGTCGAAGCGCCGGCCGGCCACGGTGTCGGCTTGAAAGACGATGACGTAGAGCCGCTCGCGCCAGCTCGAAGGGGTGCTCATGGGCGCTTTCCATTACAAGATGGAGCAGAGCCTAGGGGCTGGCCCGCAGCTGTGCAAGCGGGCGACGTCGGGCCGCGGTGCCCAGTTGCAGCAGCCAGCAGGCGAGGATGAACGGCGCGGTCAGGCCCGGCACCGGCAACAGGCCCAGCAGCGGTTGCAGCACGATGGCCAGAACGATGGCCAGCAACGGCCGCCAGGGTTGTGCGCGGGTCTGGCTGAAGGCCAGCGCGGCCAGCGCCGCATTGAAACCGTACAGGCCGTAGTAGCCGGCGCCGGCCTCGCCACCGAGCAGCGCCACGCTGCCGCCCAGGGCGGCGCCCAGTAGCGCCCAGGCGGCGGCGTAGCGGTTGGCGATCAGCAGGCCCAGGGCAATCAGCAGGCCAGCCAGCGGCTGGTCGAGCAGGAAGATCTGGCCCAGGCCGCGGCCCAGGGCGAACAGCGGGTTGGCCGCGACCGGGCCGTAGCCGGCGCTGGAAGGCTCGGCCAGCGCCAGTACCGCCCAGCCGATCAGCACGAAGGGCGCGGTGTAGGCGGGCAGCAGGCGAGGGCTTTTGCGCTTGAGCCACTGGTGCACCAGCATGCTGCTCAGGCCCGCGGCGGCGATGATCAGCGGGGGCAGCAGGGCCGACCAGGGCAGTGCGTGGCTGAGCAGCAGGCCCAGCAGCACGCCGTTGTAGCTGTACAGGCCGGCCTGGCGGTCGGCGCGGTTGTAGCCGCGGCGCTGCGCGGTGAGCAGCCCGGCAAGGGCGCCCAGCAGCGCACCGCCGATGAGTTCGGGGGCGGTAATCAGGATGGCCAGCAGGCACAGCAGGCCGCACAGCGGGTTGCGCTGCAGCAGCACCTGACTGAAACCGTTGAGCAAGGCGGTGGCCCAGTCGGGGCACGGGTTGACGAAGTTCTTGGTGTACATGGCAGTGGGTCAGGGTGGGTGGAGTGGGGCGCCTCTTCGGGCTTTGTTGTCCCACGGTGTGGTGTGTCAGTGCGCCCATCGCGGGGGCAACCCCCCCCCCCACACCGCCGGGGGGGAGAGGTGGTGGGGGGGGG
>NZ_JASCPN010000131.1:0-2588 GCF_029960155.1 Pseudomonas sp. PS01300
CCTGGGCTTCGATCAGTTCATGGAGGCAGCGCTGGCTGGCGAACTGCGCAGGCGCCGGGTTCCATTGCTGGAGGTTGGCCTGTTGCTCGCGGGCATCGAGCAACGGCAGTTCGCCGACGCGCTGTTGTGGGTCAGCGACAATCGCCTGCAGCAGGTTCTGCCAGTGCCGGGCCAGACGCTCGATGGTCGCGGCGTCGAACAGATCGGTGGCATACGTGAAGCTTGCCGAGAAGCCAGTCGGCGATTCGGCGGTGTTGAGCGTCAGGTCGAACTGCGCGCTGTGGGTGTCCCACTGCAGGTTTTCGACCTGCAGCGCATCCGAGTGGTCTGATGCCTGCCGCGTTTCATTGACCAGCCCGCGATGGTTGTACATGGCCTGGAACAGCGGTGTGACGCTCATGCTGCGGGTGGGTTGCAGCGCTTCGACCAGGTAGCCGAAAGGCAACTCCTGATACTGCTGTGCTTCGAGCGACGTCTGCTTCACCTGCTGCAACAGTGCCTCAAAGCTCGATGCGGTGCTGAAGTCGGCCTTGTAGACCTGGGTGTTGACGAAGAAGCCGATCAGACCCTCGGTCTCGACCCGGTTGCGGTTGGCCACTGGCACGCCGACGCGGATGTCCGCCTGACGACTGTAGCGGTGCAGAAGGGTCTGGAATGAGGCCAGCAACAGCATGAAAGGGGTCACGTTGTGCGATTGGGCCAGGTGTTTGAGACGCTGGGCGACGGTGTGATCGAGGTCGACATCCAGGCGCGCTCCGCGGTGGCTTTGCTCGGAGGGGCGCGGGCGGTCCAGTGGCAACTCCAGCACCGACTGCTCGCCACCGAGCTTTTCAGTCCAGTACTGCAACTGCCGCTCACGTTCGCCGGCTTCCATCCAGCGTCGCTGCCAGATGGCGTAGTCGGCGTACTGGATCGGCAGCTCGGGCAACGTCACCTCGCGCCCCTGGCTGTAGCCGGCATACAAATGCACCAGGTCGCTGACCATGATCTCCAGCGAGGCGGCGTCCGACACGATGTGGTGCTGAACCAGCACCAGCACATGCTCGTCCGGCGCCGAGGATGCTAACGCGATGCGCAACAGAGGGCCGTGCTCCAGGTCGAACGGGGCCTGTGTCTGCGCCTGGACAAAGGCCAGAACCGCCGCCTCTGTCTGGGTGTCCAGCACATGACGCGCAATTTCCAGCGTCAGGTGCGGGGCAATGCGCTGCACCGGGCCGTCGTGGGTCTGGGTGAAGGTGGTGCGCAGGGCCTGGTGGCGTGCCACCAGGGCGTTGAAACTGCGCTCCAGCGCGTTCGCGTTCAACGGGCCCTTCATGCGCAGCGCAATGCAGATGTGGTAGGCCGCACTCTGCGGCTCCAGCTGCCAGAGGAACCACTGACGCTCCTGTGCGAAGGACAGCGGAACCGTCTCGACCTCCGACTGCACCTGCGGGATCGGCAGGTTGGCCGGCGACACGCCTTCGCCGAGCATTTTTTCTAGAAACACTTTGCGCTTGTCCAGCGGGAGGGTGATGAATCGCTTGGCGATCCGTGCAGCCATGTCCTTGTCCATCACACTTCCTCCAATTCGTCGAACAGTGCTTCGAGTTTGCTGAGTTTCGTGGTGTCGACCTGAGCACCGAGTTGCGCCACCTGCGCAGTGAAATCACCCAGGACAGGGAATTGGAACAGCTCGTGCGGGCTCACCTGTATCCCCACATCCAGTTGCATGCGTGACATCACGCGAATCACCATCAAGGAATGTCCACCCAGTTCGAAGAAGTTGTCGTGCAGGCCGATGCGCTCGCAGCCGAGCACGTGCTGCCAGATGGCAGCAATGCGCTGCTCCAGCTCGCTTTGCGGGGCCACATATTCGCGTTGCAGCTGGCTGGCATCGGGCTTGGGCAGCGCCTTGCGCTCCAGCTTGCCGTTCGGGCTCAGCGGCATCTGCTTCAGCCATACCCATTGCGCCGGGATCATGTAGTCCGGCAGATGTGCATTCAGTGCGTGCCTGAGGTGCTCGCGCAGGTCGTCCTGCCCGGTACCAGCGCTTGGCACCACATACCCCACCAGTTGCTGGCCGGTGGCACCCTCGATCGCCAGCACCACCGCTTCGCGCACGGCATCGAGTGCCATCAGG
This sequence comes from Pseudomonas sp. PS01300, assembly GCF_029960155.1. Taxonomy (NCBI): domain Bacteria; kingdom Pseudomonadati; phylum Pseudomonadota; class Gammaproteobacteria; order Pseudomonadales; family Pseudomonadaceae; genus Pseudomonas; species Pseudomonas sp. PS01300. The sequence continues at coordinate 2,120 of NZ_JASCPN010000131.1, forward strand.
CGTGCCTCGATTTCACCCAGCTCGATGCGCAGGCCGCGGATCTTCACCTGATGATCAATACGCCCGCGGTATTCGATCACGCCGTCGGTGCGGTAGCAGGCAAGGTCGCCGGTGCGGTACAGGCGCTTGCCTTCGCCGAACGGGCTGGTGACAAAGCGCTCGGCAGTCAGTGCGGCGCGGCGGTGGTAACCCCGCGCCAGGCCTTCGCCGGCCAGGTAGAGTTCACCGGTGACGCCCGCCGGCAACAGCCCCAGGTCGTCGCCGAGGATGTAGGTCTGCAGGTTGGCAATCGGCTGGCCGATCGGTACGCCATCCTTGCCTTCCTCGCGGCAGGTCCAGTGAGTCACGTCGATGGCGGCTTCGGTAGGGCCATACAGGTTGTACAGGCCGGCGTTCGGCAACTTGGCGAACACCTGCTGCTGCGCGTCCACCGGCAGGGCCTCGCCGCTGCAGACGATGCGGGTGAGGC
>NZ_JASCPN010000132.1:0-2517 GCF_029960155.1 Pseudomonas sp. PS01300
GTCTGGCGCAACAGGCCGCCGTGCGCGAAGCGCTGGTGCTGGCGGTGGACGGGCCGAGCGGCCAGCAACTGGTGGGTTATGTACTGCCCCACGATAACGCCGCCGACCCCACGGCCCTGCGGGAAGACCTGAAAACCCGGCTCAAGGCCGAACTGCCGGACTACATGGTGCCCACGCACCTGCTGTTCCTGGAGCAATGGCCACTGACGGCCAACGGCAAGCTCGACCGCCGCGCCTTGCCGGCGCCGGATGCGAGCCTGCTGCAGGCCGAGTACGTGGCGCCGCAGGGCGAACTTGAACAACAGATCGCCGCCCTCTGGCAACAGATGCTCGGCTGCGAGCGTATCGGCCGTACCGACGATTTCTTCGAGCTGGGCGGGCATTCGCTGCTGGCCACCCAGGTGATCTCGCGGGTGCGTCAGGTGCTGGGCTTCGACGTGGCCTTGCGCACGCTGTTCGAACACAGTCGCCTGGCGGATTTCGTCGCCACGCTGGATGCATTGAAGCGCATTGACGAGCCTGCGCTGGTTGCGGTCGAACGCGGCGTGCCGCTGCCGCTGTCCTACGCCCAGGAGCGCCAGTGGTTCCTCTGGCAGTTGGACCCGCAGAGCAGTGCCTATCACCTGCCGGCGGCCCTGCGCCTGCGCGGGCCGCTGGATGTGCCGGCGTTGCAGCGCAGCTTCGATGCGCTGGTTGCGCGGCATGAGCCGTTGCGCACCCGGTTCGTCCAGGTGGACGCCCATGTCAGGCAGGTCATAGACCCAGCGGCGCCGCTGCCGATCGACTTCGAGGTGCTGGCGCATGTGGCTGATCGCACGGCGCAGATCCAGGCTAGTGTCGCGGCTGAAAGCAGCCGCCTGTTTGCCCTGGACCAGGGGCCGCTGCTGCGGGTCAAGCTGCTGCGCCTGGCCGAGGACGACCATGTACTGGTGCTCACCCAGCACCATATCGTCTCGGACGGCTGGTCGATGCAGGTGATGATCGACGAACTGATCCGTCGCTACGGCGCTGGCATCAGCGCTCAGGAACTGGTGCTGCCGGAACTGCCGATCCAGTACGCCGATTTCGCCCAGTGGCAGCGTCAGTGGCTGGAGGCAGGCGAGCGCGAACGTCAGTTGCGCTACTGGCTGGAGCAACTGGGGGGTGAGCAGCCGACGCTGCAGTTGCCCACCGACCGTGCCCACCCCGCCCAGCGCAGTTTCCACGGCGCCAGGCGCGATGTGGCGTTGGACGCCGGTCTGACACACGGGCTGCTGCAACTGGCCCGCGAGTGCGGGGTTACCCCGTTCATGCTGTTGCTGGCCTCGTTCCAGGCGCTGCTGCACCGCTATAGCGGCCAGGACGATATTCGTGTCGGAGTGCCGGTGGCCAACCGCAACCGCCTGGAAACCGAGGGCCTGATCGGCTTCTTCGTCAACACCCTGGTACTCAAGGCTCAGGTGAGCGGGCGACAGGCGTTCACTGCGCTGCTGGAGCAGGTGCGCCAGGCCACCCTGCAGGCCCATGCGCACCAGGACCTGCCGTTCGAGCAATTGGTGGAGGCGCTGCAGCCGGGCCGCAACCTGAGGCGCAGCCCGTTGTTCCAGGTGCTGTTCAACTACCAGGCGCAAACCCGGAACGGGCAGGGGCTGCAGCCGTTGCCGCACCTGCAGGTGGAGGCGTTGCAGTGGGATACCCATACCGCACAGTTCGACCTGTCGCTGGAGGTGTTCGAGCGTGAGGAGGGCATAGCGGCTTCGCTGACCTTTGCCACCGACGTGTTCGAGGCCCACACCATCGAACAGATGCTGGGGCACTGGCAGAACCTGCTGCGCGCCATCGTCGAGCGTCCGCAACAGCGCGTCGCTGAACTGCCGTTGCTCGATGCCCGCGAGCAACAGGCCAACCTCCAGCAATGGAACCCGGCGCCTGCGCAGTTCGCCAGCCAGCGCTGCCTCCATGAACTGATCGAAGCCCAGGCTGCGCGTGCGCCGGGCTCCATCGCGCTGACCCTGGGTGACGCCCAGCTCAGCTACCGCGAACTCAACGAACGTGCCAACCAGATGGCCCATGCGTTGATTGCCCAGGGCATCGGGCCAGAGGTGCTGGTGGGCCTGGCCTGCGAGCGCAGCCTGGAGATGGTGGTCGGCCTGCTGGCGATCCTCAAGGCCGGCGGCGCTTATGTGCCACTGGACCCGGCGTACCCCGAGGACCGCCTGGCCTACATGATGGAAGACAGCGGCCTGAGCGTGGTGCTGGCCCAGTCGCACCTGGGTTTGCCAACGCCGGCCGGGGTGCGCACGTTGCTGCTGGACGATGACTTCACTGGTTATGCCGCCAGCAACCCAGGCCTGACGCTGGACCCTGCCAACCTGGCCTATGTGATCTATACCTCCGGCTCCACCGGCAAACCCAAGGGCGCGTTGCTCGCGCACCACAACGTGCTACGCCTGTTTGCCGCCACCGAACACTGGTTCAACTTCGGGCCGAGTGACGTGTGGAGCCTGTTCCACTCCTATGCCTTCGACTTCTCGGTGT
>NZ_JASCPN010000133.1:0-2503 GCF_029960155.1 Pseudomonas sp. PS01300
GACCGTCATGCCCAACAGATGACCGCTACCGTAGGTCAGCCAGCTGACCTTGTGCCCGTCCGGACGAGTGGTGGAGGTACGCAGGTTGAGGGCGTCGTACTCGTGCTGCCACACCGCGACCATCGGGCTGCCGGTGGCCAGGTAGTGTTGGTGTCACGAACGAGGTTGCCGGCCTCGTCATGCAACCACTGCAGTTTGCTCGCGGCGTTGATGACCTGGACCAGCCTGCCGTCGTAGGCGAAGGTTTCTTCCTCGCGCTGTTCGCCCCGGCTGGGGATGCGGGAGGTGAAGCGCCTAACGGGGTCGAGATAACGTGAGCGCCGCGTCCACCGTTTGAGCCTCCCGGAGCATAGCCGACTCGCTCATTTCAGAGCGTAAGGTGTCGGCAGGTTTTTGCCCGAATTCGTCACCGCAATGGAACCGGCAATCGGCGCGTGAGAGGCCGAAGCTTTTCACGATCCTTCCAGAGCCCCGGAAAAACTTCAAACTTAAGATCGTCTCTATTTACACCTGTATCGTAATAGCGAGCCAATCTGTCGGAAAGATCAAGATCACCCCACATATTTGTAAGCTCATACGTTTCAATAATCTCTCGATCATCATAAACCGACAGATCGTGTTTTATTACCGGAGCCCCATATGTTTCTGGATTCTCAACCTCTCCTACGTCTATAAGTCTTCCACCATAAAAAGAAAACGTTTCTCGACCACCTTTAAAGTGCGCCCCATCCAATGACGTATACGGCTTTAGCCAGTAGCGCTGAAGTTTGAGGAATCGAGATTGAATTCCCTCCACAGAAATTTTACGCACACCTAAATTTTTTTGTACCACAGCCCCAACAAAGACTTGAAAAAGCGCTTCAACCCCACTCCAATCGATGTCATCCCAGTAATCATCCTCTCGAAAAACATCATAGATACAAAGAACGGTCTTCCCAGTCATTCTAGCGACGGTATAAAGATTCTCCCTAACCTTGATTACAATGAAATGGCCAGATTTCCATACGATTCTTTTTTTCAAATCACCCACCCCTTAGTTAGAGCTCGCATACTACAGACCCGCCGAAGCCTTGAGAATCCAAATGTCGATTAGCGGCATCAGTATATTCTTGACGTCTTTTGTTATTCTTCCCAACCGGATTCTGTTTGTTTGCAGTTCCGTCTAGCCCATCGTTTTCCACGAAATAATGCTGCTCTAGTCCTCTGGCAGTGTCCTTTCCACCCTGACCATACCCACGATATACAACCTCCGGCGCGGTCCCCCCAAAGCGCTCATAATTTCCGCCATATCGATACTTTACAACATCCACACCGACTCTATCCCCAGGCATACTTGCATAACCTATATACGGCTTACCTGTCTGCTGATCAATTGCTTGATACGTAACATGCGTCGCCGTTGCTGGATTTCCGGCAAGACCTAATGGATCGATCCAGTAAACCGGATTCGGCGTATACGCAAACAGGTTCAACCCGCCCGCATATCCAATCGGATCCTGCCCAACAAACCGCCCAACCGCCGGATCATAGTACCGATACCGGTTGTAGTGCAGGCCAGTCTCATGGTCGTGATACTGGCCCTGGAAGCGGATCGGGTTGTTCAACCCCACCTGTTTCGCCCAGGCCGAACGCTCTTGTTTCACCTCGCCCCACGCCTTGTACTGCGCCGACCACGCCACGTCGCCGTTGTGGTCGGTCAGCTCCATCGGCGTACCCAGGTGGTCACACTGGTACCAGGCAATCGCATCAAAGGGTTGTGGCGAGGCCGCTTGCTGCCAGAGCGGGTCCTGGTCGATGTCGTAGGGGCGGTTGCTCCAGTCCGGCTCCTTGTACAACCGTATCGGGGCCTTGCGCAGAGCCTGCGCCACCGGCACAAAGCTGCCCGGTTCGTACAGGTAGTGCACCGTGCGCCCGGTGTGACCTTCATCCTGCGCAGGCGAGCTTTCCCAGGCGAGGGTGTCGCCGTCCCAGCCGAACAGGGTGAAGCCGCAGTTCATCTCGCGCTGGCGCTTGGCTCGCTCCAGCTGGTTCCAGCCAGTACCGGCTTCAGGTTTGTTCCAGTAATGCGCCGTCGAGTGCTTGTGCAAGCGTCGCCCAAGGGCGTCATAGCTGTACTCGACCTTGAGCTTGTCGTCGCTGTAAGCCTGCAAACGGTCGAACAGGTCCCAGGTGAACCGGGCCTGCACACCGTTGTGCAACCGATGGCTCAGGTTGCCCCGCTCGTCATAGGTGTAATGCGTGCCCGCATACTCGCGCAGCAGGTTGTCCATCAAACGGTTACGCCTGGGCGTGCGCTCCAGCGGCCGCGTCGGCTCGTGGTGCTTGTCATCCAGCAGGTTGCCGGCCGGGTCGAAGGCGAAGGTCTCCACGCCCAGGCGGCTGGTGGCCTGCAACAGGCGGCCAATCGGGTCGTACTGGTAGGCCAGATGACCACGACGGGTGTCGTGGATGTCGGTCAGCTGGCCTACCGCGTCGTACTGATACTCACGCTTGAGCAGGGTCG
>NZ_JASCPN010000134.1:0-2370 GCF_029960155.1 Pseudomonas sp. PS01300
CTTGCCCTACGCCAATCCCACCACCCAGCAGATCGGTTTTGCCGTAATTGAGGTTGCGGTCGTAATAGGCGAGTTGTTCCCAGTTCTGAAGGAATCTGTCGTTGATCAGGTATTCCTGATTCACCTTTGGATCATAGAAGTTCGCGTGGTTGATCTCGTAGTTCTTGAGCAACGCCAACGTTTCCGAGGCGGTATACACCTTGTGCGGTTCGCTGATGCTCGGCACATCCCCTTTGTCCGTGGTCGCATAGTTCGCCCCGAGCGGCGCCAGCGCCTGCCCGAGGTGGGCGAGGGTGCTGTCGTCGAACTTCACGCCCGCAGCGCTGATCGTGGTCTGCCAGTCCTTGTCGGTGTAGTAGGCAAATGCCTCGGCCATGCTGATGTTATGCTTTTGCGCGAGCGCCTTGGCTTGCTCGGAGATGAGCTTGCGTTCTTCCAGGTGCAGTTTGAATCGCCCCTGGTTTCCTTGACACTCTCCAAGCTCAGAAAATAGCGTTTCTCATACTCTACCGGCGACAGCTGATTGTTGACTTCTCACTTACAAACTAATTGCCGAACTACATTTTGAGCTGTACCTAAAGACAAATTTTCTGCTATTTCCAGTTATCGCAGCGTTGTTGTTTGCCTATGCTCTGCTGAGCATATTTGGTCACGATCATTTCATTTGGCTACAGTACCTCAATAGCTTTTGGGCTTATGCCGCTATCGTCTGGGGATTCTTTCTGCTGGCCATGACAGAGCAACTGGTTGATCCGTTGGAAAAGGCTCGGGACAGGCGAAACAGCTAAGCAAGCGAAGCTATGGAGCGATGTATAACAAAAGCTATACACATGATCCTAGACAAATCAAATAGTTAGCTCTGTTTTGTATTACAAATGTATAGCCATCAATCAGCACGAAAAATGGCTAATCCGTTGATCTACAAGGAAACACTTACCCCGGACGGGGGTGCGTGTTGTGTATTGAGATTTTGCTCCTGTTAAGTAGCGAAAAATCATGCTCAAAAAGGGCGTATTGAGCAGCTAGACCGTAGGTCGTCAGGGTGGGTGCAAAAGGGATGCAACTTGACTGCAGAAAGGATGCAAATAGGATGCAAGAAGGCGGCAAAAAGGGTGCAGACAGGGTGCAAAAACACCGGCGCAAGGCCGGTGCCATATCAACTCAGACCCCTTAAAATTTATAATGGAACTCACCTGCCTGTTTCATCTATCAGCTTTTGTTAAATTAGAGTAACAACCAAACTCGGGAATTTTTTCATAATTTCGAGACGGTTCGAAACTTGATCTAGCCTCTTCAATCTCATGAGGATTAAATTTTTCTCGCCTAATAACAAGACCGCCTTCCTCATTGAAAATATAGGACTCCCCACCTATGACCTCGTCTCCATCCCCTTCAAACTCACGATGAGTCGCCATAGTCAAAAATAAGTTATCCGAATCTGTTACTTGAAATTGGTAGGTCAGGTACTCACGACATTTTTTATCTAAAAAACCGACACCAACCATTCCTTTATCTATGGAGAACTCAACAAAGCAAGATGGCGCAGAGTCCGAGCCAATGAGAGCCGTATATGACTCACCCGAGAGATGCCTAGAATGTGCCAGAGATTCATCCATAGGCTCTATCGCAAACTTCTTCATCCGAAACCAAGTCTTACAATAATAAATAGGTAGCTCCATCAATACACCTTCCCATTAGTATCTCTAATTAAAACCCCTGCTTTATTGGCAGAGTCCAAGATGGCTTTTGGAATTACTCCATTCTGTGGAGGAACCTCCAGAATAACAGTACCTTGCAATTTTTGACCACCCAAAGACCCACTAGATGGAACTTTCGCAATGGTCGCACCAGAAGGGTATTTCGTAATGGCCTCATTTATGTAGCTCTTTGCTGTCGCCTCTGAAACCTCAGAAAGCTGTGTCAATTTACGAGAGACGATTTCGCCTTTTATGGGATTATACGAATCAACACGATAATAGCCATTCCCGTCAGGTCGCTGAATATAAACTTCGTTATTCGGGTAGTTTTTAGACTGTACCTTATTAAACTCATTACCCGCATCAAGCCGTTGCAACCATTCAGGTTTAGACGATGGAGCTACAACATCATCTACCTTTCCAGCAGCGCCACCAGTAGCTTTTGCACCATTTTTTTCCCCGCTTTGCAACATCCCCGCCAGCTTCTCAAGCCACCCTGGCGTTTTCGAAGCCACAGCTTTAGCAGCACTTCCCAGCGAAATAATCGCCAGCGCCAGTTCCGCTTCTGCCTCCACCCCAAGCCGATGACTCTCCGATTCGGTCGGCGTAAACAGCGTATCTTTGGTGCTCTCAAACTGGTTCAGAAACTGACTGACCAATTGCAGCGCAGCAG
>NZ_JASCPN010000135.1:0-1761 GCF_029960155.1 Pseudomonas sp. PS01300
ACCTTGTGCGGTTCGCTGATGCTCGGCACATCCCCTTTGTCCGTGGTCGCATAGTTCGCCCCGAGCGGCGCCAGCGCCTGCCCGAGGTGGGCGAGGGTGCTGTCGTCGAACTTCACGCCCGCAGCGCCGATCGTGGTCTGCCAGTCCTTGTCGGTGTAGTAGGCAAATGCCTCGGCCATGCGCCGCTCGGCTTCGGCCACGCTGATGTTCTGCTCTTGCGCCAGCGCCTTGGTTTGCTCGGAGATGAGCTTGCGTTCTTCCAGGTGCAGTTAATGGCTGTCCTATTACAGATCACGTCGACGATAGCCATGAGCATCACCAGCGAAGAACGTGAATTTTTCATTGCTCTGGGCGAACGCATTGCCCGCCTGCGCAAAGAACATGGCATCACCCAAACCCAACTGGTCGAACGGCTGGGCGTGTCCCAGCAGACTATTCAAGCCTATGAGTCCGGCAAGCGGCGGATTCAGGTAGCGGCGCTGCCAGAACTGGCCCGACTCCTTTCGACCACACTCGAAGAGCTGTTTGGTCAGCAGCAGGAAACCACTGTGCGTAAACGTGGGCCTGCTCCGAAATGGCAACAGCAACTGGAAGCCATCGATCAACTGCCCAAGAGCCAACAGAAATTCGTTGCGCAGATGCTCGACGCCTTGATTGCTCAGGCCACGACCAAGGCAAGCAGCGAAGGAAGAGAGATTTTGCAGTAAGCAGATAAAACAACACCGGCGCGAGGCCGGTGCAATTCCAATCACTTTTACAGAAAATACCAGTGCGAGTTCTGCTATCGGGGCCAAGCAAAATATCTAAATATCAAGTTATGGATATATACCGAGCCGCTCAAGCTCAGAGAAAAAATACTCCATACCTTCCCGTATGCTATCTGTATCTTTTCTTATTACAATATCGTTACTTGTCGACATATTTAAAATAAAAGTATAAATATTACGCTCTCTTTCACCATCCACCTTAAAGATGAAAAAACCTTTATTTTTCATCGCCACCAACTCTAGTATTTGAATAAACTCCTCTAGCCCGACGCCATTCATACTTGGCGAGCCGAAACGAGTCGCATACTTTTCAGAAAGCTCATTGAAAGACATTAATCCAGCCCTCTTAATGCTTTTGAAATGTCTTGGACATTAGTTAGCTTCCCCGTCGCAACCTTATCCACAACATTCCAAATAATTTGTTTTGGCGGACCATCCACGCCGTTTTTTATAATCAACTGCTCAACCACCTCAACAGCAGTCCGCTTGTTCCCATTATCAAACAGATGCCCGCCTGCAATATCCCTGATCATTGAGCCAGCCTTATTATAAGAACCATCATAATTGGCAGCATTTGCAATAGCCGTATCTACTTCTCTGAATGAAACCGAACCGCCAAACTGTGAATTTATAGCAGTGATGTCATCTGCATTTAAGCCGACCTTGAAACCACCAAGACCTGTTCCACTTGGTAGGTTTGACGCTGAACTTAAGCCACTAGTAGCTAGATCATCTACCTTTCCGGCAGCGCCACCAGTTGCTTTTGCACCATTTTTTTCCCCGCTTTGCAACATCCCCGCCAGCTTCTCAAGCCACCCTGGCGTTTTCGAAGCCACAGCTTTAGCAGCACTTCCCAGCGAAATAATGGCCAGCGCCAGTTCCGCTTCTGCCTCCACCCCAAGCCGATGACTCTCCGATTCGGTCGGCGTAAACAGCGTATCTTTGGTGCTCTCAAACTGGTTCAGAAACTGACTGACCAATTGCAGCGCAGCAG
>NZ_JASCPN010000136.1:0-1741 GCF_029960155.1 Pseudomonas sp. PS01300
CGGAGATGTAGGCCTCGCCGCCCGCCGTGGCCTTGCTGGCAACCATCAGCAGGTTGTCGCCGGCCTCGATGCTGAGCGAGCCGCCGGCAGTCAGTTCGGCCGCCTGCTGGCGCACGCTGTCGTGCTGCTTCTCGGTCTTTGTGTTGCTTTTTTTGCCTATTACAGAACTCGTCGGCGACAGCCATGAGCATCACCAGCGAAGAACGTGTATTTTTCATTGCCTAGGGCGAACGCATTGCCCGCCTGCGCAAAGAACACGGCATCACCCAAACCCAACTGGCTGAACGGCTGGGAGTGTCTCAGCAGACCATCCAAGCCTATGAATCCGGCAAGCGGCGTATCCAGGTAGCGGCGTTGCCGGAGCTGGCCCGGCTGCTTTCGACCACACTCGAAGAACTGTTTGGTCAGCAGCAGGAAACCACTGTGCGTAAGCGTGGCCCGGCTCCGAAATGGCAGCAGCAATTGGAGGCCATCGACCAACTACCCAAGAGCCAACAGAAATTCGTTGCGCAGATGCTTGATGCCCTGATCGCTCAGGCCACGACTAAAGCGAGCAGCGAAGGACGGGAGGTTTTGCAGTAAGCAGATAAAAAAACACCGGCACGAGGCCGGTGTCAGATCAACTCGAAACCTCTACACATTAGGTGCACCGACTAAAAGCCAAGCGTAAGGCCGCACCTACATCGGAAGGACTACTACCGCTGGGGATAATGACATAGTCACTCTCACTTAGTCCCTTACCACTCCAGGCTTCTAGCTTTTCGTGATGGCTAGGACGAATAGTTATCTGGTCCCCCTTACTTTCGATACTGCATTTTTTCATATCTTTAAATAATGCACGCTTATTCTTGTAGCTATAGCGCTCCAAAGTACTGCCAACCCATTGATCATATCGTTGACTGGTCAAGTCGTAGTCGTATAAATCCATATCAAACGTAGCTTCAGGATGAATCCAAACATCCTTACGCGGCTCGGGAAGCACAAATCGGCTATGGGCCAACGCATCCAATACCACAACACCTAACTCTTGATCACTGATTTCAGGGCTGGCGTGATGCTCGACACCCTGTGGATCAGCTCGACTACTCCGATAGCCAGAATAAGTTTTAACGTAAATAAATTCCTTATTGACTCCTGCATCCGCCCAGGCTGTTTTCACGACATCGTTCATCTTAATTCACCTTGGTAATTTTTACCGTAATGCCTTTGCTCTGACCATATTCAATGGCTCTATTGATTTGTTCCCATTGAGCGCTAGTCGTGGCTTCAGGAATGGCAACTTGTAATTCGCGAGCGGTAATTTGACTTGCAGTAACTGTCACACCCTTCAAGCCAGATTCAGAAAAATTAGCAGCGGCATCAATATTTCCTTTGAGCGATGAATATACTTGGCTCGGATTAGCAAGTTTGGCAGCAGTCGTCGTATCAAGTGTTTTGGCGCTGGTCGCTATACCAGTGGTTTCGTCAAAAAAGTCAAACGTCTTGAAGTTAGGCGGTAGTCGAGAGCCTGCTGGCAGTTGCGTCCCAAGGTAATCCTCCCAAGGCATTCCTTGACCTTGAATACCCTTGCCCCACTCAATCCCAGTAGTAGCACGGTCTACCGCCCCGCCAGTTGCTTTTGCACCATTTTTTTCCCCGCTTTGCAACATCCCCGCCAGCTTCTCAAGCCACCCTGGCGTTTTCGAAGCCACAGCTTTAGCAGCACTTCCCAGCGAAATAATCGCCAGCGCCAGTTCCGCTT
>NZ_JASCPN010000137.1:0-1424 GCF_029960155.1 Pseudomonas sp. PS01300
CAACCTCGGAGCCTTTCTGAAGATCACCGTTGACGGCTGCGGCGGCAAGCACACCAGTCAATTGGGACAGCATCACATGAACGTTGGTGTCGCCACCGGATAACGTTGACAGCGTATCTGCCATGGCCTCGTTCAAGCCCGCAGCCATGGCGCCAGTTTTGAAATCACTGCCCGTGGCCTCTGCCAGCAAACCACCCATGACGGCATGCACCACAATTTTTGGCAGGCTGCCGTTCTCAAATCGAATGGTCTGGTCACCGGCAAACTTGAAGCCCGTGGCCATGGCGATGCTGCCTGCCTGGCCTCGCAAGAGGTGCGTGTTGTGTATTGAGATTTTGCTCCTGTTAAGGAGCGAAAATTCATGCTCAAAAAGGGAGTATTGAGCAGATAGACCGTAGGTCGTCAGGGTGGGTGCAAAAGGGGTGCAACTTGACTGCAGAAAGGATGCAAGAAGGCGGCAAAAAGGGTGCAGATCGGGTGCAAAAACACCGGCGCTAGGCCGGTGTCAGATCACACCTAGGCTTCTACAATTAACAAGAGACATTCAAACCGCAAGCAGAGATAAAATCACGTATCGGTATATCAAGAAAGCTACTCTCTCCAGCGGAAAGAACATCTTGCAATGTGACGATGCCTTTTTCAAAGTCCAAAGAAACGTCAAAGCAATTAAACTCGAACTCCCTGAGCAGAACGCTCTTTGAGCACATCCGCTCATCAAAGGCATCTTTCAAAATAGAGCGAACGCTGTCGTCCAACTCTTGGGCGACAAATCGTTCTATTAGTGTGCCGCCACTGCTCATAACCATTCCTAACTAGTACGGGAATGCAGTCTGAATCACACCATCCCGAACATTTATTTTGATTGTCGATGTTGGAGCGCCTGAGACGTTTGTTCCAATCACCTTACCTGCATTGTACTCAATAACGTGCCCACCTGGGCCATTAGGAGTTACCTTCCCATATTTCAGTGCGTTATCAACATAACTAGAGACATCTTTAACAGATGTTCCTTGCGAGAACTTACTAACATTCGCAAATCCTGAATCAGGTCCATGGCGATAGAATACATGCTCAATACCTGTCATCAAACCGCCTTTGTTATAAGTGCTCGCGCTCCACGATGCATCTATTTGTCTTGGGGCTGGTAATGCCTTGATCGTGTCATCTACAACAGCCCCAGTTCCTTTTGCACCCCCCACCGAATGCGCATAAGGCATCCCTGCCTCCGCATCCGTTATACCACTTGTCGAATTCGGATTCTTTCCAGGTGGCCCATTTTTACCACCAGCGTTGTCCACCAGGCTCGACGCCTTCCAAGCCGTCTCCCGCTCCCCAAGCGCTTTCGCAACCTGCCCCAGCTTCCCTGCCTTGTTGATCACCGCAAAGCTCAGGGCGAACTCGGTCTCCCACTGCATTTCCACCCG
>NZ_JASCPN010000138.1:0-1237 GCF_029960155.1 Pseudomonas sp. PS01300
GTGTAGTGGTCAACTGATCCCGGACACTGAATTGAGTTTTTCCTCTGCGACCGCAGGCGGTAGCCCTTCGTTGAATTGATGCGGTCGCCGCCAGTTGTACCGCTCCATCAAAAACCGACTGATATCTTGCTTTGCCAGCACAGCGCTCATGTAGCCCACCGTCGGTATCCATTCAGTCTTCAGGCTGCGAAATAGCCGCTCCATCGGCGCGTTGTCGTGGCAGTTGCCGCGCCGACTCATGCTCTGCGTGAAGCGGTATCTCCATAGTCTCTGGCGGAAACTCCGGCTGCCGTATTGGCTGCCCTGGTCGCTGTGAAACAGCACATTCTGAGGCCGACCACGCTGCTCATAGGCCATATCCAATGCCTTGATCACCAGGTCGGCATCAGGCTTGGCTGAGAACGCCCAACCAACAACACGCCGGGCACAAAGGTCGATGACAGCCGCCAGATAGTGCCATTGGCCTTCAGCCCAGACGTACGTAATGTCACCGCACCAGACTTTGTTCGGGGATGCCACGCTGAACCCGCGATCAAGCACGTTCGGCATATCAGGCCGCTCCACGGTAGCCTTTTTGTAGGCATGGGAGCCCGGCTGTTTGCTGATCAAGTTCAGCTCGCGCATCAACCTACGTACCTTGAATCGCCCGATCTGCATGCCGTCCTCTTTCATCATCAGCATGATGCTCCGGCTGCCCGCAGCGCTTCGGCTTTGCGTAAACAACTCGTTCACGCGGCTACGCAAGACTACTCGTTCGGCATCCGGATACCGACGTTTCCGGCAGTACGCGTAGTAGCAAGATCGGGTGACATCAAATACCGAGCACAACAGATCAACAGGCTCTTGAGCCCGCAGTTGATCGATTAACGCGAACGCTCGTGTTCCTCGGCCATCAAGAGCGCGGTGGCCTTTTTTAAGATCGATTTTTCCCGTTCCAGCCGATTGATACGGGCTTCGAGTTCCTGGATTTTTTGCTGCTCAGGTGTCAGAGCCTTGCTGGAGGGAGTAACACCGCTACGTTCTTGCTGAAGCTGGCTCACCCATCGACGAAGCGCCGATTCGACCAATCCGAGCGAACGGGCGGCTTCGATATGGCTGTAGCCTTGGTCGAGCACCAGGCACGCAGCCTCGCGCTTGAACTCAGGGGTAAAGGTACGACGTTGCTTGGTCATCAGACACCTCTCTATGGCGAGCATTCTCGCCTAAATGGGTGTCCGGTTTCATTAGACCACTACAC
>NZ_JASCPN010000139.1:0-1035 GCF_029960155.1 Pseudomonas sp. PS01300
CGTGGACCAGTGCCAAGGGCAAGGGGCAGACGGATGAGACGCTGCGCCAGACGCAGATGGTGGCCAACGGAAACCTGATAATCAATGCGGTAGACGGCATCAAGGTCGATATAAAAAAGATCGACCAAAGGACTGTCAGTCAGTCCATCGACGCCATGGTGAAGGCTGATCCGAAACTGGCATGGTTGAAAGAAGTGGAAGCCAGGGGTGGTATCGACTGGCGCCAGGTGGAGGAAATTCACTCTAGCTTCAAGTACGAAAATTCCGGTTTGGGTGTTGGAGCACAACTGGCTGTAGCTATCCTGATGGCCGCCGCAATGGGCCCGGCAGGATTCGGTCTCACGGGCTTTCAGCTAGGCGCAGCAACAAGCCTGGCAACAACCGGTGCGGTCAGTACGATCAACAACCAAGGTGATCTCGCAGCAGCGCTCAAGGAAACACTAAGCAAAGACAGTCTGAAGAATGCAGCAGTCTCCTCACTGACGGCAGGTTCATTTGAATACGTAGACACTCACTGGTTCGGCGTAGAACAAAGCGGTCAAGCGGGCGGATTCGTGAAGGCTGCCGATGGCACCCTCATTCCGGTTTCCAGCAACCCGCGCAACGTACTCACATGGGCGAACGCCTCAGATACGCTCATTCGGGCTGGTGCGCACTCGCTTGTTTCGAGCGCAATATCTACGGCCATCAATGGCGGCAGCTTCAGCGACAACCTGGGCAATGCTCTAGTCGGCCAGGCAGGCAGCATCGCCATGGCCACGGGCTTCAAGTTTGCCGGTGACCAGACCATTCGATTTGAGAACGGCAGCCTGCCCAAAATTGTGGTTCATGCCGTCATGGGTGGTTTGCTGGCAGAGGCCACGGGCAGCGATTTCAAAACTGGCGCCATGGCTGCGGGCTTGAACGAAGCCATGGCAGATACGCTGTCAACGTTATCCGGTGGCGACACCAACGTTCATGTGATGCTGTCCCAATTGACTGGTGTGCTTGCCGCCGCAGCCGTCAACGGTGATCTTCAGAAAGGCTCCGAGGTTG
>NZ_JASCPN010000013.1:0-97980 GCF_029960155.1 Pseudomonas sp. PS01300
CCCGAACTCAGTAGTGAAACGATGCATCGCCGATGGTAGTGTGGGGTTTCCCCATGTGAGAGTAGGTCATCGTCAAGATTAAATTCCGAAACCCCTATCTGCATCTGCAGGTAGGGGTTTTGTCTTTGTGGGCTGAAAGTTTCCTGCAAGGCGGGCATAAAAAAACCACCTTGGGAGGTGGTTTTTTTACGTAATACGATTCAGGCCAGCGGGTCCGTCCTGTCCTTCTCGTCGGTGCCTTCTGCCGACAGTGTCTGTGAACCTGCCAGTGCATTGACCGCATCCATCTGTTGAGGCGGTTGCAGCTTGGCCATGGTTTTTATCTCCATTTCTTCCTTGATGCGTTGAGCGATCTGCTTGTCGATCAGTTCTTTCTTCTCAGGGGGTAACTCTTCGTATTCTTCAAGGCTCAGCCCAAGTTCGCGCAGCATCTTTTCGCGAATTTTCTGCTCGGGAGACAGTGCCATGTAGTCGCGAAACTCTTGCAAGGCAGTGCTCTCTGGTTCTTTCGTGTCGAAGATCTCTTCCAGGTTCTGCAGACTGACCTTGAACTTTGCGAACGCTTCTTGCTGGTTGTCGTGAAAGCGCTGCTCGGAGTGACTGGCACTCCCGCGCGTGTCGGACGTCGACTGAATGGCAACTGAAACAGGTACATACGGCACAGCATCGCTGTCTGTAGAAACACTGCTACGTTGCTGAGTGGTAGCGGCTACCTGCCAACCATAATCATTGATGATGCTCACCTGAAGGTCTCCCGATACTGTGCAGAGCAAGGGAAGAGCAAGGGCTGTGCCAGTTACCTCACGCTCTGAACCCTCTGTATTACAAGGGGGCAGCAATGCTCGGCCGTTTACTCTGGCACGCTGTTGCCCCAAAGAGGAGGATGATTGCCGCAGGCGGCAACAGCCAAGGCCTGCAGTTGGACGTGCGGTCGGTTCCGCCTGCCGCTTCCATTCTTTCGCGAGTATATTGTTCGAAATTTCGCGCAGGCTTTGGCGCATAACAATCGGCAGCACCATCATTGAGCTGGGGCGTAGTTGCTGGACAGGGGAGAGTGTCCATGAGTGAGAATACCGCTTGCGTGATGGCGCCATTGAGCGACCTGGGGCAAGAGCAACTGCAAACCCTTCTGGACCTGGTCAGTGATGGCATCTGGGACTGGAACGCCAACACCGGCCATGTCTATCGCAACCCGGGTTGGTATCGCATGCTGGGCTACCCCAGCCACTCGCTGGACAATACGGTGTTCACCTGGGAAAACGTCATTCACCCCGAGGACTACCCGCGGGTGATGGCCTGTTTCGAGGACTACCTGAGCCAGCGCGCGCCAAGCTACCAGGTGGAGTACCGTTGCCGTTGCAAGGATGGCAGCTACCTGTGGATCGAGGACAGCGGGCATGTGGTTGCGCGCAACCCTGATGGCTCGGTGGCCAGGATGTTCGGTGCACACCGCAACATCGACGACCGCAAGCGCCTGGTTGCCCATCTGGAGCAGCGCAACAGCTCGCTGGAGTCACTGATTGCCGAACGGACCCGGGAACTGTGCTGGGTGAACGAGCAACTGAAACGTCAGCTCGATGAGAACCGTGACCTGGCCGAGCGCGACTCGTTGACCCTGGCGGCCAATCGTTATCGCCTGGAAAAGGCCCTGCTTCAGGAATGCGAACGTGCCGGCCGCTTTCGTTTGCCCTTGAGCCTGATCCTGATGGATTTCGACGATTTCAAGCCGATCAATGATCGTTACGGCCACGCCCGTGGCGATACCGCCCTGGTAGAGGTGGTCGAACAGATCCGTAAGTGTGTCGGCCCCGAGCACCTGCTTGCCCGATGGGGGGGTGACGAGTTCATGGTGTTGATGCCAGGGAGTGACCTGCAGGCAGCAATGGCGGTAGCTGATGCCATCCGCCAGCAGGTGTTGAGGTTGCCCCCAATTGGCGAGCACCGCGTCACATTGAGTTTTGGCATCGCCCAGTGGCGTGGCGGCGAGCGCCCGGAGCAACTGGTCGCCCGTGCCGACCAGGCGCTCTATCGCGCCAAGGCCGGCGGCAAGAACCAGATCGCCTGATGCCTGGGCGCCGATGATCGACGCCCAGTGGTTCTGGCTACAGGTGCAACGCGTGCCCCAAGGCACGCAATGCAGCCTCCTGCACAGCCTCTCCGAGGGTAGGGTGGGCATGGATGGTTCCGGCCACATCCTCGAGCCGGGCGCCCATCTCCAGTGATTGTGCAAACGCGGTAGACAGTTCCGAAACCCCCACGCCGACAGCCTGCCAGCCCAGGATCAGATGATTGTCGCGACGCGCCACCACGCGTACGAAGCCGCTTTTGGATTCCAGCGTCATGGCCCTGCCATTGGCCGCGAACGGGAACTGCGCAACGATGCAATCCAGGCCTTGCTGTTGTGCGGCCTCGGGTGTCTTGCCTGCCACCACCACCTCGGGGTCGGTAAAGCACACTGCCGCGATGGCCACCGGATCGAAAACCCGCTGCTTGCCGGCGATGAGTTCGGCCACCATCTCGCCCTGGGCCATGGCGCGGTGGGCCAGCATCGGCTCGCCGCTCAGATCGCCGATTGCCCACACATTGCGCATGCTGGTCTGGCAACGCTCATCGATGGCAATGGCAGAGCCATTCATCTTGAGCTCCAGGGTTTCCAGGTTGAACCCTTGAGTGCGTGGCCGACGTCCTACGGCAACCAGCACCTGATCGGTTTCCAGCGTCAACTGTTCGCCATGCGGGTCCCTGATCTGCAGGCACTGGGTGGCGTTATCGAAGCCTTCGACGCTGTGCTTGAGGTACAGCGTCATGCCCAGTTTCTTCAGCGACTCGGCTACCGGCTGAGTGAGCTCGCTGTCATACGTAGGCAGGATACGCTCGCGCGCTTCCACCACGCTTACCTCGACCCCCAGCTTGCGGTAGGCAATACCCAGCTCCAGGCCGATATAGCCTGCACCCACCACCGTCAGGCGCCTTGGCAGGCGTTGCGGGGCCAGGGCTTCGGTGGACGAGATGATCGCGCCGCCCAGTGGGAGCATGGGCAGCTCCACACTGCTGGAGCCCGTGGCGAGCAGCAGGTGCTCGCACTGAATGCGCTGGCCTTCGACGTCGACGGTTTTGCCATCGACGATCCTTGCCCAGCCATGAATCACCGTCACGCCGTGTTTTTTCAGCAAGGCGGCGACGCCGCTGGTCAGGCGGTCGACGATGCCGTCCTTCCAGGCCACGCTCTGGGTAATGTCCAGGCTGGGAGCCTGTACCTTGATGCCCAGGCTGGAGTGCTGGCTGTGCTGACAAGTCTGGTGGAACTGCTCCGCTACATGGATCAGTGCCTTGGATGGAATACAGCCTATGTTCAGGCAGGTGCCGCCCAGTGCCTGGCCTTCGACCAGTACAGTGGGGATGCCCAGTTGACCGGCACGAATCGCCGCGACATAACCGCCGGGGCCGCCCCCAATGATCAGCAGGGTGGTATTGAGAGTCTGCATGGTCACTCCACAAACAGGCTGGCAGGTTGTTCGAGCAGGCCGCGGATGGCCTGGATGAAGAGCGCGGCGTCCATGCCGTCGACCACACGATGATCGAACGAACTGGACAGGTTCATCATCTTGCGCACCACGATCTGGCCGTTGACCACCATTGGCCGCTCGACGATGCGGTTGACCCCGACAATGGCCACCTCCGGCGTGTTCACCACCGGTGTGCTGACGATGCCGCCCAGTGCGCCGAGGCTGGTGAGCGTAATGGTCGAGCCGGACAGCTCTTCACGGCTGGCCTTGTTGTTGCGGGCGGCGTTGGCTACCCGGGCGATCTCGCTGGCATTGCTCCACAGGCTGCCGGCCTCGGCATGGCGCAGCACCGGTACCATCAGCCCGTTGTCGCCCTGGGTGGCGATACCCACATGCACTGCACCATGGCGGGTAATGAGCTGGGCTTCGTCGTCATAGGTGGCGTTGATCTGCGGGAATTCGCGCGCGGCGATCACCATTGCCCGTACCAGGAAGGGCAGCAGGGTCAGCTTGCCGCGGCTGTCACCATGCTTCTTGTTCAGGTGCACGCGCAGTTCTTCCAGCGCGGTCACGTCGATTTCCTCGACATAGCTGAAGTGCGCGACGCGGCGCTTGGCATCCTGCATGCGCTGCGCGATCTTGCGGCGCAGGCCGATCACAGGCACCTGCTCGCTGTCGTCACGCCTTGCATAGCCACCGGGGCCCGATGCACTGCTGATACTCGGTTGAACGAGAAAAGCGTCCAGGTCTTCGTGCAGGATGCGCCCGGCAGGGCCACTACCATGCACATAGCGCAGCTCTATGCCCGCATCCAGCGCGCGCTTGCGCACCGCCGGGGAGGCCAGCGGACGCTCGTTGGCCTCACGTGGCACGATCGTCGGTGAACGCTGTGCGTTGCCTGAAGATGCCGCTGCCGGGGTAGACACGACGGCGGGCTGGGGTTGGGCTTCGGGTACGCTGGCCTTCGGTGCGGCAGCTACCGCAGGCGGCGTGGCTACTGCCGGCTTGCCGGCGCCTTCCTGATAGTTGCCGGCCCCTTCGACCTCGATGCGAATCAGCTCGCTGCCTACGGCCATGACCTCACCGGGCTGGCCGCCCAGGGCCAGCACCTTGCCGGTGACCGGCGAAGGAATTTCCACGGTGGCCTTGTCGGTCATGACGTCGGCGACCACCTGATCTTCGGTGACGGTATCGCCGACCTTTACGAACCATTCCACCAGCTCAACCTGTGCGATGCCTTCGCCGATGTCCGGCATCTTGATGACGTGCGTGCCCATTCAGACCTCCATGACCCGTTTCAATGCCGCACCCACTCGCGATGGGCCGGGGAAGTACGCCCATTCCTGCGCGTGCGGGTAGGGGGTGTCCCAACCGGTGACACGTTCGATCGGGGCTTCGAGGTGATGGAAGCAGTGCTCCTGTACCAGCGCCACCAGCTCGGCGCCAAAGCCGCAGGTGCGGGTGGCTTCGTGCACGACCACACAGCGGCCGGTCTTCTTCACCGACTCGACGATGGTCTCCAGGTCCAGTGGCCAGAGGCTGCGCAGGTCGATGACCTCGGCGTCGATGCCGGTCTCTTCGGCAGCCACCTGGGATACATACACCGTGGTGCCGTAGGTCAGTACCGTCACCGCATTGCCTGGGCGGGTGATGGCAGCCTTGTCCAGTGGCACGGTGTAGTAGCCATCCGGTACGGCGCTGGCGGGGTGTTTGGACCAGGGCGTTACCGGCCGGTCGTGGTGCCCGTCGAAAGGGCCGTTGTACAGGCGCTTGGGCTCCAGGAAGATCACCGGGTCGTCGTTTTCGATCGAGGCGATCAACAGGCCCTTGGCGTCGTAGGGGTTCGAAGGCATCACGGTACGCAGGCCGCAGACCTGGGTGAACATCGCCTCCGGGCTCTGGCTGTGGGTCTGGCCGCCGTAGATGCCGCCACCGCACGGCATGCGCAGGGTCAGCGGGGCCACGAACTCGCCGGCAGAGCGGTAGCGCAGGCGGGCCATCTCCGAGACGATCTGGTCCGAGGCTGGGTAGAAGTAGTCGGCAAACTGGATTTCCACCACAGGGCGCAGGCCATAGGCACCCATGCCCACGGCGGTGCCGACGATACCGCTTTCGGAGATCGGTGCGTCGAACACCCGCGACTTGCCGTACTTGTTCTGCAGCCCTTCGGTGCAGCGGAACACGCCGCCGAAGTAACCGACGTCCTGGCCATAGACGACAACATTGTCATCGCGCTCAAGCATGATATCCATGGCCGAGCGCAGGGCCTGGATCATGGTCATGGTGGTAGTCGCCATGGCGGTTTCCAACTGGATAGTGGTGTTGTGATCGTTCATGTCAGATCCCCAGTTCCTGGCGCTGGCGCCGCAGGTGTTCCGGCATTTCCTTGTACACATCCTCGAAAATGCTCGCCGGGCTGGGCATCTGCCCGCCGGCCAGGGTGCCGTACTGCTCGGCTTCCTTCTGCGCACTGATGATTTCGGCTTCCAGCTCAGCAGTCACCGCCTGATGCTCTTGCTCCGACCAGTGCCCGATGGCCACCAGGTGCTGCTTGAGGCGGGCGATCGGGTCGCCGAGGGGGAAGTGGCTCCAGTCGTCGGCCGGACGGTACTTGGACGGGTCGTCCGACGTGGAGTGCGGCCCGGCGCGGTAGGTCACCCATTCGATCAGGGTCGGGCCCAGGCCGCGGCGGGCACGTTCGGCGGCCCAGCGCGAGGCCGCGTACACCGCGATGAAGTCGTTGCCGTCGACCCGCAGCGAAGCGATGCCACAGCCAACGCCGCGGCCGGCGAAGGTGGTGGATTCACCACCGGCGATGGCCTGGAAGGTGGAGATGGCCCACTGGTTGTTGACCACGTTGAGAATCACCGGGGCCTGGTACACGTGTGCGAAGGTCAGCGCGGTGTGGAAGTCCGACTCGGCCGTAGCACCATCGCCGATCCAGGCCGAAGCGATCTTGGTATCGCCCTTGATGGCCGAGGCCATGGCCCAGCCGACCGCCTGCACGAACTGGGTCGCCAGGTTACCGCTGATGGTGAAGAAGCCGGCTTCGCGCACCGAGTACATGATGGGCAGTTGGCGACCCTTGAGCGGGTCGCGCTCGTTGGACAGCAGCTGGCAGATCATCTCCACCAGCGACACGTCGCGGGCCATCAGGATGCTCTGCTGGCGGTAGGTGGGGAAGCACATGTCGCTGCGGTTCAAGGCCAGTGCCTGGCCGCTGCCGATGGCTTCCTCGCCCAGGCTCTGCATGTAGAAGGACATCTTCTTCTGGCGCTGCGCCACGACCATGCGGCTGTCGAACAGCCGGGTCTTGAGCATCGCGCGCATGCCTTGGCGCAGCACTTCGGGGCCGATGTCCTCGGCCCAGGGGCCAAGCGCACGGCCCTGTTCGTCGAGCACGCGGATCAGCCCGTAGGCAAGGTCGGCGGTACCGGCGGGTTCGGCATCGATGGCGGGTTTGCGGACCTGACCGGCGTCATTCAGACGCAGGTAGGAAAAATCGGTCTGGCAGCCTGGCCGGCCTGTAGGCTCGGGCACATGCAGACGCAGGGGGGCGTACTCGTTCATGCTTTTTTACGCTCGCTCTGTCTTGTGTTTTTGTTGAGCTTTGAAGCGGTCGCTACTGAACCCGGCTTGTGACCGGAGAGTCAGTCTTGCCTACATCATATTCCGCTGGCGGAAGAATATTTTTCTCAAGTTCATTGCCTTTGGGCTGGCTTGCGGATAAACATTCTTCAAAAGAACAAGAAGCAGGTGAATTTGTCTCATGCGCAAACTGGATCGTACTGACATCGGCATTCTCAACAGCCTTCAGGACAATGCCCGCATCACCAACGCCGAGCTGGCCCGTTCGGTAAATCTGTCGCCCACCCCCTGTTTCAACCGGGTCAAGGCGCTGGAGGAGCTTGGCGTGATTCGCCAGCAGGTGACCTTGCTGTCGCCCGAAGTGCTGGGGCTGGACGTGAACGTGTTCATCCACGTCAGCCTGGAAAAACAGGTGGAGCAATCGCTGCACCGCTTCGAAGAGGAAATCGCCGAGCGCCCGGAAGTGATGGAGTGCTACCTGATGACCGGCGACCCGGATTACCTGCTGCGTGTACTGCTGCCGAGCATCCAGGCCCTGGAGCGGTTTCTGGACTACCTCACCCGCTTGCCCGGGGTGGCCAATATTCGCTCCAGCTTCGCCCTCAAGCAGGTGCGCTACAAGACTGCGCTGCCGCTGCCGGCGAACGGTATTACGCTGCCAGGCACAGTGTAGACAGCTTCTACGGGTTGGCTGGCGGCGTTCGCCCAGCGATCGGGCCTACATGGTGCTTGATATTTTTAACACCCCCGGACTATGTTGTTCGGGTCGCCGTTCGCGGCTTGTTAAAAATAACAAGGATCAAGTCATGACGACCAATGGCCAACGTTCTCTCGCCGAGCGATTGACGGGCATTGATGAAATCGAATGCGTCACCCCCGACCTCAATGGCGTGCCTCGCGGCAAGGTGATGACCGCCGAGGGGTTCCTGGAAGGGCGGCGCCTGCAGATGGCACGCGGCGTGCTGCTGCAGTGCATCATGGGCGGATACCCTGCGGCACGCTTTTACGGCAGCGACGACGGCGACCTTGCCCTGGCGGCCGACCCCCTGCATATCTACCGCCTGCCCTGGAGCGACGAACCAAGGGCACTGGCGATCTGCGATGCCAATGAGCTCGATGGACAGAGTTCGGGCTTGTCCACCCGCGGCCAGCTCAAGGCGGTGATCGAGCGGTATCGCACGCACGGCCTGGCGCCAGTGGTGGCCACCGAACTCGAGTTCTTCGTGTTCGCTCCCAATCCCGACCCGAGCCAGCCGTTCCTGCCGCCCACCGGGCTGGACGGTCGGCGCGAGGACGGCCATTCGGCGTTCAGCGTCAGTTCCAACAATGGCCTGCGCCCGTTCTTCAGCGAGGTCTACCGTTGCATGGAGGCCCTGGGCCTGCCGCGCGACACCTTCATGCACGAGATGGGCGTCAGCCAGTTCGAGGTCAACCTGCTGCACGGGGACCCGCTGCTGCTTGCCGACCAGACCTTCCTGTTCAAGCACCTGCTCAAGGAGGTTGCGCTCAAGCATGGCCTGAATGTGGTGTGCATGGCCAAGCCGTTGGCCAGAACCCCAGGCAGTTCGATGCACATTCACCAGAGCGTGGTCGAGATCGACAACGGCCGTAACGTGTTCAGCGATGCGCAGGGGCAGCCAACTCCTGCCTTCTATCACTTCATTGGTGGCCAGCAGGCATGCATGGCCGACTTCACCGCGTTGTTCGCACCCAACGTCAACTCCTACCAGCGCCTGTGCCACCCTTATGCATCGCCCAACAATGCCTGCTGGTCGCAGGACAACCGCGCTGCGGGCCTGCGTATCCCTGCCAGCGCACCGGTAGCGCGCAGGGTCGAAAACCGCCTGCCCGGGGCCGATACCAACCCCTACCTGGCCATCGCCGCCAGCCTGGCGGCCGGCTTGTACGGTATCGAACAGCAGCTGGAGCCGGCGCCGGCGATCCAGGGCGAATTCGAGGTGCCCGACAACCTTTCACTGCCCTGCACGCTGCACGCGGCACTGGAGCGTCTCAAGCGCAGCCAGTTGGCGAGGGAACTGTTCGGGACTGAGTTCATCGAAGGTTACATCGCGTCCAAGACCCTGGAACTGACCAGCTTCTTCGACGAGATCACCCCGTGGGAGCGGCGCGTGCTGGCGGCACAGGCGTAACTGCGGGGCGGCAATGCCGCCTGGCGCCAGGGTAAGCGGAGGCAGGTGGCAGCCATGATCGAGATCATGGTTTGTCACCTGTTTTTTTATGCCCGGCCCGCCGCGTCGGCGTTTTTTTCACTTATGCTTTCAAGCAGTTTTTTCACCTGCTCAAGGGGCCCTCAGGGACGTCGATGCGAAGTATCTGGAAGTCTTTTCGCGCGCTGTATTTCGCCGCATTGATGATGTTGATCGGTTCCGGCCTGTTGAGCACCTACCTGGCCCTGCGACTGGCGGCCGATCAGGTCGACAGCCTGTGGGTCGGTGCGCTGATGGCGGCCAACTATTTCGGCCTGGCGCTGGGGGGCAAGATCGGTCACCGGCTGATCGCCAGGGTGGGGCATATCCGCGCCTACGCTACGTGTGCCGGCATCGTCGGCGCAGCGGTGCTTGGTCATGGTCTGGTCAGCTGGTTGCCGGCCTGGCTGCTGCTGCGGGTGATCGTCGGCCTGGGCATGATGTGCCAGTACATGGTGATCGAGAGCTGGCTCAACGAACAGGCCGACGCCAAGCAGCGTGGGGCGGTGTTCAGCGGTTACATGATCGCCTCCTATCTGGGCCTGGTACTGGGCCAGCTGATTCTGGTGGTTCACCCGCAGTTGGGCCTGGAGCTGCTGATGCTGGTGGCCATGTGCTTTGCGCTATGCCTGGTTCCGGTGGCCCTGACCCGGCGCATCCACCCCGCACCGCTGCGTCCGGCCCCCATGGAGCCGCGGTTCTTCATCAAGCGCGTCCCCCAGTCGCTGAGTACGGTACTCGGGGCGGGGCTGATCGTGGGGTCGTTCTATGGTCTGGCGCCTCTGTACGCCTCCAAGCAGGGGCTCAGTACAGAACAGGTCGGTGTGTTCATGGGCTGCTGCATCTTTGCCGGCCTGCTGGTGCAGTGGCCATTGGGCTGGTTGTCGGACCGTTACGACCGGGCCGTGCTGATTCGCAGTGTGGCGGTGGGGCTGGCCGTCACCTCCCTGCCATTGGCGCTGCTGCCGAGCGTGCCGCTCGAGGTGCTGTTCATCACCGGTTTTGCGGTCTCGCTGCTGCAGTTCTGCCTCTACCCGCTGGCGGTGGCGTTTTCCAACGACCACGTTGAAAGCGAGCGACGGGTCTCGCTCACCGCGATGCTGCTGGTGACCTATGGCGTGGGGGCGAGCATCGGGCCGCTGGTGGCCGGTGTGCTGATGAAGACCCTGGGCGACCAGATGCTGTACGCGTTCTTCTGTTTCTTCGCGCTGGTGCTGGTGTGGCGCATCCGTCCCAAAGCGGTTACCAACCTGCATCAGGTCGAGGATGCGCCATTGCTTCACGTAGCGATGCCGGCGGCAGGTTCACCGCTGTCTGCGGCGCTCGACCCGCGGGTTGATGAGCAGGTGGTGCAGGATCAGATGCAGGCACCGGTAGGTGCCGAAGATACCGAGGAGGAGGGCACGCCCGGGGAGGCTGAGGGCGTCGAACCTGTCAAGCCTGCGCCAGAAGTGTGAGTGGCGTGGGGGGCAGATAGTGGCGAAGGGCTGCGTCTGAGTTCCGCTGGCAGGCGGGGCGCCAGGCGCCCCTTTGCGGATGAATCCGTTGCCGCTGAATGGGTAGCGACCCTTGGAAATGTGAAGCGTGATGTCTATCAGTAATCGTCTTTGTCGAAGCGTCGCGCTTCACGTTGCAGCTGGTACACAAAGCTTTCGATCTTGCGCGCCATCTGTCCTGTCACGTTATGAAAGCGAATGCCGGCGAAGGTGGCGTTCAAGCGCTCTTCATAGTGCAGGTGGCGCAGCTCGACCATTACCTGAGAAAGCCCCAGCGGCAGGCCGGTAGCAAACTTCTCGTAGACCTGGCCCAACTGCAACCGCTCCTCGATATCGCCCTCGAAGCGAAGCTTGCAGCCAGTAGCCGAAATATCCAGCAGCTTGCCCTTGAGCGGGTGCTCGCCACGCAGTTTCTCGCCGTCGAAAATCACGTCGACCAGTTGCGACAGCTTCAGTGCTGCGCGAAACGCATTGCGACGCTGGTGATAGGTAACTTCTGTGGGCAGGCTGCCGCGGTAGCAGCGTGAGCCGTCAGAGGTGCTGATGCTCAGCGGGGTAGTGCAGTCCCAGGCAATGCGCACGCCGTCATGGAAGCCTTCGATACGGAATGGTTCGCCATTTTCGAGGAAGCGTTCGCCATCGCGCGGGATCATTTCGTCCAGGGCCATGCTGTTGCTGTCCCGGTCTACCTCCACCACATAACTCTGGAAGCGCTGGCTGCGTTCGGGGAACGTGATGATCAGTGGGTCATGGCTCTCTAGCAACATCCGCAAATGAGCGGCAATTTCCAAAGGCGTAGTCAGCACCTTCGGAGGCTGAGGAGCTTCTTCGTCATTGAACACGGTTGATGAATCTCCAGGCAAAAACGACACAGGCAATTGCTGGCATTCTGCCAGCATGAATCGTGCCTTGATAGAGGGGGTCACGCCTGGCTGAGTGCACGAGGCTTTGAAAGCGGCGATGTAGTGCCACGGGCATCGTAGAGCGACGGTGATTCGCCACCCATGAGGATCTTGATCTGGTTTTCGGTGGTGTACTGCTGAAGCTGGATCGCCTGGCCGTTGCGTGCGTTGACCGCCTGGCAATCATTCATCAGCGCAGCCAGCACATCGAGCTGCTCGATGAGCAGGGAGCCCAGGTCCGATTGCTCGGCCATGGCCACTACACCTTCGCGGCTTTGCGGCAGGCCCAGGTTCGCAAGCAGCGCACTACGTCGTTGTCCGCCTTGATCGAGCAGCACCACCAGCGATTGCTTGCGGGCCAGAATATTTTCCAGCAAGGGCATGTCGCGGCCATGCAGGGCCACGGCTTCAGCCTGCAACAACTCGAGCAGTTGTTGCGCTGGAGCAATATCATCTTCGATCAGTTGCAGCAGAGTAGTGTCGTGCATTGGCTGGCTCTTGGTTCTAGCGTCCTGAAGTCAGCGCGCCAGAGGGCTAGCGCTGGGCTTCGAAATTAAGCAGTTTGCTGGCGACGCGCTGGGCGTCCACCTGGTAGCTGCCGTCGGCGATGGCCTGTTTCAACTCGGCCACGCGGGCGCTGTTGACAACCGGTTGATCGCGCAGCTTGTCGCTGACCTGTTGCAACTGCTGGGCCTCGTGGCTCAGGTGTACGGCTTCTCCGCTCTGGCCAGCCTCGGTAGCGCTGGTGGCGGTGCGAGCAGTGGCCGTGCTTTCCTGGCTGTTGCCAGTGCGCACGGCGCCCGTCACGGACGGGGAATTATTCAAACGACTGAAGTCGATGACCATGATCAGAAAACCTCTGGGTGTTTGGACGCTTGCCTTGTTTTCGGCCAACCCGAAAGAAACTTTAGACGCAAATGCAGTGCAGCTTGCGCGGCCAGCCCATCAACCCGGTTCGACACAGTTTAGGAAAAGCGGTTCCTGATCGCCAGCCTTGTTTGTTCTGGCGTCGTGACCCGCTTCACATCGCGACTTCCACCTGCCCTGGTCCAGTGACCCGTGCCTTCACCACCCGTTTGGAGTTCAGATTGCGTACCCGTATCTGTTCACTGATGCCGCCCTTGCTCAAGGCTTCTCCCGGCATGCGCACGCTCAGCGTGCCGCTGCGGGCGATGATGACCACATGATCGCCCTTGCGGACCACTTCAGCCTGCTCCAGATGCAGCGGCGTGAGCACCTGATCGATGACCGTCGGTCGGATGACCTTCAGGCCCACGGCCTGCTCCAGGCTGGTCAGGTAGCCCTGGTTGAGCATGCCCACGTCCCGCTCGCGCAGGCTCACGTCCTGTTCGCCGACCACGCTGTCGCGCTTGAGCGGACGCGCCACGGTCACCACATTGCGAAACAGCCGCACCTGGGCCGGCACGAACACCGTCCACGGGGAGCTGCCATCGCAGCGTACGCGCACGGTCACCCTGCCCAGCGGTTGCGCCGGGCTTTCCAGGGTGGCGCCCAGTTGCTGGTCGCACAGTGGCATGCGCAGGCGCGGGTCGAGGCTGTTGACCTGGATCTCGAAGCGCCCTTCGGTCTGGCTGGTCGCCAGGTAATCCTCGACCGTGAATTCAAGAAACCCCTGAGTGACACCGATAAGCTGTTCAGGCAAGGTGAAAGCGTCAGCCAGAGTTCGAACGCCGGGGGCCAGCAGGCACAGCGCAGCAAGGATGCCGGGCAAGGGGCGGGTCAGGCGTCGGAAAAATGTCGTTTTCGTGTTCATACAGTTAAAAAAGCAAGGCGCGTGCCGACTGCGGTACGACGCTCGAGCATTTGGTCGAGGAGTCTGGCATGGCTGGTGTAATGGATTCGGTTAACCAGCGCACACAACTGGTAGGGCAGAACCGTCTCGAACTGCTGTTGTTCCGCCTCAATGGCGAGCAGCTGTACGGGATCAACGTGTTCAAGGTGCGGGAGGTGCTGCAATGCCCGAACCTGACCGTGATGCCCAAGTCCAACCCGGTGGTGCGCGGTGTGGCGAATATTCGTGGGGCAACCATCCCGATCCTGGATCTGGCGATGGCGACCGGCATGCCCGGTCTGAGTGAAGATGTCGGCAAGAGCTTCGTGATCATCACCGAGTACAACACCAAGACCCAGGGGTTTCTGGTGCACTCGGTCGAACGCATCGTCAACATGAACTGGGAGGAGATCCATCCGCCACCCAAGGGCACCGGTCGTGACCATTACCTGACGGCCGTGACCCGGGTGGACGGCAAGATGGTCGAGATCATCGACGTGGAGAAGATCCTCGCCGAGGTCTCGCCGACCTCCGAGGCGATCTCCCTGGGTGTGGTCGACGAAGAAGTGCAGGTCAAGGCCGTGTCGCTGCGCGTGCTCACCGTGGATGACTCCTCGGTGGCACGCAAGCAGGTCAGTCGTTGCCTGCAGACGGTGGGGGTCGAGGTGGTGGCGCTCAACGACGGCCGGCAGGCGCTGGATTACCTGCGCAAGATGGTCGATGAGGGCAAGCATCCGGAAGAGGAATTCCTGATGATGATTTCCGACATCGAGATGCCGGAAATGGACGGCTATACCCTGACTGCAGAAATCCGCAACGACCCGCGCATGCAAAAGTTGCACATCATCCTGCATACTTCGCTTTCCGGCGTCTTCAACCAGGCCATGGTCAAGAAGGTGGGCGCGGATGATTTTCTCGCCAAGTTCCGGCCGGATGACCTGGCGCAACGCGTGGTCGACCGGATCAAGGCCACCCACTAACGGCCAGGGCTCGTCCCTGGCGTTACACATGATTTAAGAGGCGGCATCATTGTCTACGGGTAATTTGGATTTCGAACAATTCCGGGTCTTCCTGGAAAAAGCCTGTGGCATCCTGCTGGGCGAAAACAAGCAGTATCTGGTCTCCAGCCGTCTCAACAAGCTGATGGAACAGCAGGGCATCAAATCGTTGAGCGAGCTGGTGCAGCGGATCCAGACCCAGCCGCGCAGCGGCTTGCGCGAGCAGGTGGTCGATGCGATGACCACCAACGAAACCCTGTGGTTTCGCGACAACTATCCGTTCGAGGTGCTCAAGAACAAGGTCTTGCCCGAGCAGATCAAGGCCAACCCTGGCCAGCGCCTGCGCATCTGGTCGGCGGCCTGTTCGTCGGGGCAGGAGCCGTACTCGATCTCCATGGCCATCGATGAGTTCGAGCGCAGCAACATCGGGCAATTGAAGATGGGCGCGCAGATCGTCGCCACCGACCTGTCCGGCTCGATGCTGGCCAACTGCAAGACCGGTGAGTACGACAGCTTGGCCATTGCCCGTGGCTTGTCCCAGGAGCGCCTGCAACGCTATTTCGACCCCAAGGGGCCGGGGCGCTGGGCAGTCAAGGCCCCGATCCGCAGCCGCGTCGAGTTTCGTTCGTTCAACCTGCTCGACAGCTACGCGAGCCTGGGCAAGTTCGACATCGTGTTCTGCCGCAACGTGCTGATCTACTTCTCCGCCCAGGTGAAGAAGGACATCCTGCTGCGCATTCACGGCACGCTCAAGCCCGGCGGTTACCTGTTCCTGGGGGCGTCCGAGGCGCTCAACGGGCTGCCCGACCATTACCAGATGGTGCAGTGCAGCCCGGGGATCATCTACCAGGCCAAGTGAAACGAAAAAGGCCGGTGTCGCGAGACACCGGCCTTTTTCATGCAGCTGCTGTCATCGATCAGAAGTCGTAACGCACCTTGGCCGAGAACACATCGGCGTCAAAGCCCGATTTGCCGATGTAGTCGTAGTTCACGCCCAGGGTCACCGCGCCCAGCTTGTAGTCGGCGCCTACGCCGGCTTCGTAGCTGTTGCGCACGGCCTTGGCGCCGCTGGTGACGAACGGGGTGCTACCCAGCAGGAAGGTCGAGGTGCTCTTGGCTTCGTCCGCCGCGAAGTCATGGTATGCCATCAGGCGAGCCTGTGGCTGCAGGGTGCCGGCGCCCAGCGGATACTCGCCGGCAACGCGCAGGCCTGCGCCCAGCTCGATGGCCTCGTAGCGCTGGTCTTCGACCTTCAGTGCAGCCGACGAACCCTTCTCGCGGTAACCGTCGATGTTCACCAGGCTGTAGCGCGCGGCAATGCGCGGCTCGACCAGCATCTGCGGGTTGATGTGATAGGTGTAGCCACCCACCACGTTCAGGCCCAGCAGGTCGCTGTCGTAATCGGCCTTGGCCGAGGTGCCGGCAATCTTGCGTTTGCTGTCGTTGTCGTTCAAGCCATAGCTCAGGCTGGCATCGACGAAGTAGTTGCCCTGCTCGAAGCCGCCGTACAGCGTGAAGGCGTGGCTGTCCACCTTGGTCTGGTTGCCGCTTTTGCCGTTGACGTCGGTGTTGATGAAGCTGTACGCCAGGCCCAGGGTCAGGTTGTCGTTGAGCTTGCCGTCGGCACCCACCGCGATGCCGCGGCTGTAGGCGTTGTAGCCGGCCACGCCGTCGCGCAGGTCCTGGCTGGCATCGCTGTAGAGGGTCTGCACCCACACGCCGGTGTCCTTGAACGCTTCGCCCGAGGAGGCGCCGCGCAGGCTGCTGGTACGGCTGCCGGTGACATTGCTCACCAGGTTCTGGCTGGTGGTGGCTGCCTGGGTGGCGCCGCCGTTGACTTCAGGTGTCAGTTGCTCGGCCAGCTTGGCCAGCTGGGCCTCGTCGGCATTGGCGAAGGCTTGCAGCAGCGGGTCGTTGGCGCTCAGTTTGCTCAGGATGCTGTCGCGGTTCAGGCTGCCCAGGGCCAGCTGGCTGTTGGCCGAGGCACCCTGGCCGACCAGGATCTGGTTGACTTCGTCAGCACCCTTGCCGGTGACGGTCGCGACCAGTTTGTTGCCCTGGACTTTGTAGCTGTCGACCTTGAGCAGGGCCGAGCTGCTGACCAGGTTGATGTTGCCGTCGATCTTGCCGGCTTCGATCAGGCGATAGGTATTGCCCTTGGCGTTGAAGTCACTGCCCTTGGCGGCCAGCTTGACTTGCGAGCCTTTCTCGAATTCGGCAGTGCCAGTTACCTTCAGTACCGCTGCATTCGGGTTGGTGGCCGTGCTCAGGTTCAGCCCCAGCGAGGAGTTGCCTGCTACGGTCATGCTGCCGTCCAGCACGGTATGGGGTTTTACCAGGTTCAGGTGAGCGCTTCCGGTTTCTCCGCCCACGCTCATCCAGCCACCCTGACGCAGGCGGATGTTGGCGCCGTCGTTGCCCTGGGTGCCGCTGAAGTCGACGTTGCCATAGACGTCGATGGACGTCAGATCGATCAGGTTGCCCGTCACCTTGCTGCCGTTTTGCAGGCTCAGGTAGACGGTCTTGTTGGTTTCGGATGCATCGACCGCTTCATCTTCGGAGATCAGCGTGCCGCTGTTGACGACCCACAAAGCGTCACGGTTGGCCACGTCGATGTCGAAGTTGCCGATCACGATGGCCGCATCGGTCGCCTTGATGGTGCCGGTGTTGACGATCTGGCGCTCGGCGGTGGTGAAGCTGGCGCCGTCCACACGGATGCCTTCGGCGTCATCGCCGGTGGCGATGATGGTGCCGTTGTTGACGATGCCGGCCAGGTCGACCATGTCCACATTCTGCCCGTTGAAGCTGGTAGTGGCGTCGATGGCGGTAGCGCCGTTACCGGTAACCTGGATCAGGCCGTTGTTGATCAGCTTGCCGTCGATACGGCCGCCTTCCAGGTTGATGCCCTTGGCGCTGGTGCCCTTGGCGATGATGCGGCCAGTGGTGTCATTGAGCAGGTCGCCCTTGATCGTGCCGGTGAAGTCCAGTGCACGGGCCACGTCCATTTCGCTGCCGTCGAGCAGCGGTTCGCCGGTAGCGCTGAGCAGGCCCTGGTTGATGACGCTGCCATTGATGGTGGCCGGGTCGATCATCAGGGCATTGGAGCCGCCGCCCACGGCGCTGATGCTGCCCTTGTTGATCAGGTTGCCGTCGATCTGGTTGCTGGCCCAGCTGCTGCCGTCTTCCCAGGCGTCCAGGTCGATGCCGCCGGCAAAGTTGCCGCTGCTGTTGATCGTGGTGTTGAGAATCAGGTCGCCCTTGACGTGGTTGCCGTTGAATTCGATCGCGTCTTCGGCGGCACTGCCGGTGTAGGCGCCAGTGAATTCGAGGTTGCCTTCGTAGGTCTTGTGCTCGCTGATGAAGCCGGCATCGGTCAACTTGATGGTCTGGGCGCCGACAGGCAGGGCGGTGGCAGTGATTGCCAGGGCGAGCAGGGTCTTGCGAAACATCACAGGAGTCACGGTTTATTCCTTAAACACAGCGTATTGAATTCGGCGCTTGCCTGCGTGGCATGACGGCTGTGCGGTGATAGCCAGATGCCACGTAGCGGAGCGGGACGGATCTTAGATGAGAGATAGCGAATTGACATTAAAATTTGACGCCAAAAGGGCGCAGGGTGGGGTTGCCGCTGCCAGGCAATTGCCGCTTTGCCGGTGTCTGGCGGAAATCCGTTGCCGCTTTTCTGGCATTGCCATGGCTGGCAAGCGCGGAAAAGCCCAGGCTTTGCTGGGTTTTGTGTTTTGGCACGGGACTTGCTCTATCACCGGCAACGAACCCTACGGTCAACCTTCAAAGGTTTCCCCGACATGAGCATCAGTTTCGACAAAGCGCTTGGCATTCACGAAAAGGCACTGGGCTTTCGCGCCCAGCGTGCCGAAGTGCTGGCCAACAACATCGCCAACGCCGACACGCCCAACTACAAGGCGCGCGACATGGACTTCTCGTCCGTGCTGGCGGCCGAGACCGACAAGGTCAAGAACGGCCATTTCTCCCTCGAGCGCACCAACACCCGGCACATCGAGGCCCAAGGCCTGGCGATGGGTGACGAAACCCTGCAGTACCGCACGCCCATGCAGCCCTCGATCGACCAGAACACCGTTGACGCGCAGCTCGAGCAATCCAGCTATGCCGAGAACGCCGTGGGTTTCCAGGCCAGTTTCACGTTGCTCAACAGTAAATTCAAAGGGCTGGTGTCAGCCCTGCGCGGAGAGTAAGTCATGTCCCTTGCCAGCGTTTTCAACATTGCCGG
Organism: Pseudomonas sp. PS01300; assembly: GCF_029960155.1. Taxonomy (NCBI): domain Bacteria; kingdom Pseudomonadati; phylum Pseudomonadota; class Gammaproteobacteria; order Pseudomonadales; family Pseudomonadaceae; genus Pseudomonas; species Pseudomonas sp. PS01300. Next base: position 18,739 of record NZ_JASCPN010000013.1, read on the forward strand.
TAGCGGCATGAGCGCGCAGACCACGCGCCTGAACACCGTTGCCTCCAACATCGCCAACGCCGAGACCGTTTCCTCGAGCATCGACCAGACCTACCGTGCCCGCCACCCGGTGTTCGCCACCACGTTCCAGCAGGCCCAGAATGGCGTCAGCCAGTCGCTGTTCCAGGACCAGGGCGAAGCCGGGCAGGGCGTTCAGGTACTGGGTGTGGTCGAAGACCAGAGCAACCTCGAGGCGCGCTATCAGCCCAACCATCCGGCGGCGAACAAGGACGGCTACGTCTACTACCCGAACGTCAACGTGGTCGAGGAAATGGCTGACATGATCTCCGCCAGCCGCTCGTTCCAGACCAACGCCGAACTGATGAACACGGCCAAAACCATGATGCAGAAGGTCCTGACCCTGGGTCAGTGATAAGGGGCGTTTTTTATGGCTGATGTAAACCTGAACGACGTCATTTCCAATTCCGGCGTCAAGAACTCCAGCAATACGAACGCGGCAAGCGGCCTGGGCGGCAAGACCGCCAACGGCCAGACCCTGGGCAAGGACGCGTTCCTGCAGCTGCTGGTTACCCAGATGCAGCACCAGAACCCGCTCGACCCGCAGGACAACAGCGAGTTCGTGGCCCAGCTGGCGCAGTTCTCCAGCCTCGAAGGCATCACCTCGCTGAACGATTCGGTCAACGCCATCACGGGGGCCATGGGTTCCTCGCAGGCGCTGCAGGCCTCCGGGCTGGTCGGTCGCTCGGTGATCACCCAGGCCGACAAGGCCGTGGTCGATACCACCAAGAGCTTCACTGGCCAGGTGGTGGTCCCGCAGTCGATCACTTCGGGCACCGTCACTGTCACCGACAAGGATGGCAAGACCATCAAGACCATCGACCTGGGCGAGCAGAAGGCCGGCAATGCCGACTTCATCTGGGACGGTACCAACGAGAAGGGCGAAAAGGTCGACCCGGGTACCTACACCTTCACGGCCAAGACCACCGTCGATGGCAAGTCGGCCGAGATGTACACCCTGCTGCCGGCCACCGTCAGCAGCGTCACCATCAGTCAGACCGGCGGCGAGCTGATGCTCAACCTCGCTGGCCTGGGCAGCGTTGCGCTGTCCAAAGTCCAAACTATCGGTATATAGAGCCGGCTAACGCGGCACAAGGAGTGGAAAGATGTCTTTCAATATCGGCCTTAGCGGTCTCTATGCAGCCAACAAGCAACTGGCTGTCACCGGCAACAACATCGCCAACGTTTCGACCACCGGCTTCAAGGCCTCGCGCGCCGAGTTCGCCGATGTGTACTCGGCCAGCAAACTGGGTGTGGGCAGCAAGACCGTCGGCAACGGCGTGCGTCTGGCTGCAGTCTCCCAGCAGTTCGGTCAGGGTGACATCAACAACACCGGCAACGTACTGGACATGGGTATCCAGGGCCAGGGCTACTTCGTCCTGAGCGACAACGGCTCGCTGAGCTACACCCGTTCCGGTGCGTTCCAGACCAACAAGGACAACTACGTGGTGACCTCGGACGGTATCCGTCTGCAAGGTTACGCGGCCGACGTCAACGGCAAGATCATCAAGGGCGTGCTGACCGACCTGAAGATCGACACCTCCGCGCTGGCGCCAAAGACCACCACGCTGATCGATCAGGGCATCAACCTGAACTCCTCGGCGCCGTCGATCCCGCTGCAGGTACTGGATGACAGCACGCCGCCGGTGCTGGTGGACAACAAGACGTTCGACCCTTCGGACGAGAGCACCTACACCAAATCGTTCCCGACCAAGATCTACGACAGTCAGGGCAACGAGCACACGATGGAGCAGTTCTATCGCAAGACCGGTGACAACCAGTGGACCACCTATACGCTGGTCGATGGTCGCAACCCGTTCGACCCTACCAGCACCAAGCCACTGTCCGGCACCATCAGCTTCAATCCTGATGGCAGTGTCAAGGCCATGACTGCCGACAATACCGGTCACCCGGCGGGCTCCGAATTCACCGTGGTCAACAACAACTTCACCATGAAAGGCTGGGTGCCGGCGTCCTACGACAAGGCCACCGACAAGTGGGCGTCCAACGGTTCGGCCGGCAATGCCGACGGCATCCGTATGAACATGACCAGCACCACGTCGTACAACACCGACACTGCCCGCATGTCCCAGGCGCAGGACGGCTATGCCACCGGCATCCTGTCCAGCCTGAGCATCGACTCCACCGGTGTGATGTTCGCCAGCTTCAGCAACCAGCAGTCCCGCGCCATCGGCCAGGTCGCGATTGCCAGCTTCGCCAACGAGCAGGGCCTGGAGCAGCTGGGTGGTACCCGCTGGAAAGAGACCTACGCCTCGGGCATCCCGGGCATCGACACGCCAAAGACCGGTACCCTGGGTTCGATCGAGTCCAACGCACTGGAAGCGTCCAACGTCAACCTGACCATGGAGCTGGTCGAGCTGATCAAGGCGCAGAGCAACTTCCAGGCGAACTCCAAGACCATCTCTACCGAAAGCACCATCATGCAGACCATCATCCAGATGACCTGATGATCGCCTGATGAAATGAGCATGGACGAACCCCTTTCTCGGAAGGGGTTCGTTGTTTCGGAGGCAGTAGAAATGAAGTGCGCACTCGCAATCGTGGGCTTCACCTTGCTGGTGGTGGCTGTGCAGGTCGGCGCCGACATGGCCGCCTGGTATCGCTGGGAAAGCCAGGCCGATGGCCGGCTCGTCTGTTCGCAGGTTTCGCCGGGCGAGGGCTGGCGTCGGTTTTCCGGGCCTTTCAACAATGGCGCTTGCCGTGACAACTGAGGTTTGCCGCTAGCGGCAAGCTGGCGCCGTATTTTCGACGGTGCATCGCACGCGCAGGCGCTGGCCTGTGCTCCAGCCCCCGCATTGACGGGGCTTTACCCCTGTTTGGCAGAGTTGGTTTGAAACTTGCTTGAGTGACCGGCAAAGCAGCGGTGAACGGCAAGTGTTCGCCAGCGCAGCGGAGGATGATCTGTGGACAAGATGCTTTACGTGGCCATGACCGGTGCCAGCCAGAACGCACTGGCGCAACGGGCGCATGCCAACAACCTGGCGAACATTTCCACCAGCGGCTTTCAGCGCGACCTGGAGCAGGCGCGCTCGATGCCGGTGTTTGGTGACAGCTTTCCGGCGCGTGCCTATGCCATGACCGAACGTCCTGCCACCGATTTCAGCCCCGGTGCCATGCAGGAGACCGGCCGCGACCTGGACATCGCCATTGGTGGCGACGGCTTCATCGCCGTGCAGGCCCCGGATGGCAGCGAAGCCTACGTGCGTACCGCCAGCCTCAACATCGATGCCCTGGGCGTGCTGCGCGCGGGCAACGGCATGCCGGTGATGGGCAATGGTGGGCCGATTGCCGTGCCGCCCGAGCAGAAGGTCGAGATCGGCCAGGACGGCACCATCAGCATTCGCGCCATGGGTGAAGGCCCGCGGGTGATGGCCGAGGTCGATCGCATCAAGCTGGTCAACCCCGACGTCAAGACCCTCAACAAGGGCCTGGACGGCATGATCCACACCAAGAGCGGCCAGCCTGCCGATGCCGATGCCAACGTGCAGGTGGTGTCCGGTTTCCTGGAAGCCAGCAACGTCAACGCCGTCGAGGAAATGACCTCGGTGCTGGCGCTGTCCCGTCAATTCGAACTGCACGTCAAGATGATGACCACAGCCAAGGAAGGCGACGAAGCCATGGCTCGGGTTTTGCAAATCGGCTAATTACACAGACGTAGCGCCGTAAAACAGGCGCACGAGGAGAACAGCATGCTTCCGGCTCTTTGGGTCAGTAAAACCGGTTTGTCCGCCCAGGACACCAACCTGACCACCATTTCCAACAACCTGGCCAACGTCTCGACCACCGGCTTCAAGCGTGATCGTGCCGAGTTCCAGGACCTGCTCTACCAGATCAAACGCCAGCCAGGTGCCCAGTCGACCCAGGACAGCGAGCTGCCATCGGGTCTGCAGGTGGGTACTGGTGTGCGCATCGTCGGCACCCAGAAAAACTTCAGCACCGGCAGCCTGCAAACCACCGAGAACCCGCTGGACATGGCCATCAACGGTCGCGGCTTCTTCCAGGTACTGCAGCCAGACGGCACCGTTTCGTACAGCCGTGACGGTACCTTCCACCTGAACTCCGATGGCCAGGTGGTCACCGCCAACGGTTTCGCCCTCGAGCCTGCCGTGGTCGTGCCGCCAGACGCGCAGACCTTCACCGTGGGCCAGGACGGCACCGTATCGATCACCACCGCCGGCAACCCGGCCGCGCAGATCATCGGCAACATCCAGACCGCCGACTTCATCAACCCGGCCGGCCTGCAGGCCATGGGCAACAACCTGTTCCTGGAAACCGCCGCCAGCGGTGCGCCGCAGATCGGCACGCCGGGCCTGAACGGCTTCGGTACCACCCTGCAGCAGACCCTGGAAAACTCCAACGTCAGCACCGTGGAAGAGCTGGTCAACATGATCACCACCCAACGTGCCTACGAGATGAACTCCAAGGTGATTTCCACCGCCGACCAGATGCTCTCGTTCGTTACCCAGAACCTGTAAGTGAAGCCCCAGGGGCGCTGATGCGGCGCCTGTTACACCGTGAGGTCAGAGTCATGAGCCGTTTGTTGTCCGTATTCGCCCTGGGTGGGGTGGTGTTGCTGGCCGGTTGCGTCGCGCCGACGCCAAAGCCCAACGACCCGTACTACGCGCCTGTGTTGCCGCGTACACCCCTGCCTGCAGCGGCCAACAACGGCTCCATCTACCAGGCCGGTTTCGAGCAGAACCTGTACAGCGACCGCAAGGCGTTCCGGGTGGGCGACATCATCACCATCACGCTCAACGAGCGTACCCAGGCGAGCAAGAACGCCAACTCGCAGATCGCCAAGAACAGCAAGGCCGAGCTTGGCCTGACCTCGCTGTTCGGTGCCGGGGTCAACACCAACAATCCGTTTGGCGACGGTGACCTGAGCCTCAGCGCCGGCTACAGCGGCGACCGCGCCACCAAGGGCGACAGCAAGGCGGCCCAGGGCAATACCCTGACCGGTTCGATCACCGTCACCGTGGCCGACGTGCTGCCCAACGGCATCATCGCGGTACGCGGCGAGAAGTGGATGACCCTCAACACCGGCGACGAGCTGGTGCGTATTGCCGGCATGGTACGCGCCGACGACATCGCCACCGACAACACCGTGCCGTCGACCCGGGTCGCCGATGCGCGCATCACCTATTCGGGCACCGGCTCGTTTGCCGATGCCAGCCAGCCCGGTTGGCTGGACCGCTTCTTCATCAGCCCGCTTTGGCCTTTCTAGGTTCGGATGATCATGTTCAACATCAAGCAGCTGATTGCCGCGACTGTCCTGTTGTCCACCGCGTTCGGCGTACATGCCGAGCGCCTCAAGGACATCGCCAGCATTTCCGGCGTGCGTACCAACCAGTTGATCGGCTACGGCCTGGTGGTGGGGCTCAACGGCACGGGTGACCAGACTACCCAGACCCCGTTCACCCTGCAGACCTTCAACAACATGCTCTCGCAGTTCGGTATCAAGGTGCCGCCGGGCTCGGGCAACGTGCAACTGAAAAACGTCGCGGCAGTGTCGGTGCACGCCGACCTGCCGGCGTTCGCCAAGCCGGGCCAGGTGGTGGACATCACCGTGTCGTCCATCGGCAACTCCAAGAGCCTGCGCGGCGGCAGCCTGCTGATGACCCCGCTCAAGGGTATCGACGGCAACGTCTACGCCATTGCCCAGGGCAACCTGGTGGTGGGCGGCTTCGATGCCGAGGGCCGTGATGGTTCCAAGATCACCGTCAACGTGCCATCGGCCGGGCGTATTCCGGGCGGTGCATCGGTAGAGCGCTCGGTGCCGAGCGGCTTCAACCAGGGCAACAGCCTGACCCTGAACCTCAATCGCCCCGACTTCACCACCGCCAAGCGTATCGTCGACAAGGTCAATGAACTGCTCGGCCCGGGTGTGGCCCAGGCGCTGGATGGTGGCTCGGTGCGCGTCACCGCGCCCCTGGACCCGAGCCAGCGCGTCGACTACCTGTCGATCCTGGAGAATCTCGAGATCGACCCCGGCCAGGCAGTGGCCAAGGTCATCATCAACTCGCGTACCGGTACCATCGTGATCGGCCAGAACGTCAAGGTATCGCCAGCGGCGGTCACCCACGGCAGCCTGACCGTGACCATCACCGAAGACCCGATCGTCAGCCAGCCCGGCCCGTTCTCCAATGGCGAGACGGCAGTGGTGCCGCGCTCGCGGGTCAACGCCGAGCAGGAAGCCAAGCCGATGTTCAAGTTCGGGCCGGGCACCACGCTCGACGAGATCGTGCGTGCGGTCAACCAGGTGGGCGCGGCCCCCGGTGACCTGATGGCGATTCTCGAAGCCCTCAAACAGGCCGGCGCGCTGCAAGCCGACCTGATCGTGATCTGAGGGGCTGGTCATGGATATGCCTAAAAGCGGCATCAGTGCCGCCGACAGTGGTGCCTACACCGACCTCAACCGCCTCAACTCGCTCAAGGTGGGTGATCGCGACAGCGACGCCAACCTGCGCAAGGTCGCCCAGGAATTCGAGTCGCTGTTCCTCAACGAGATGCTCAAGTCGATGCGCTCGGCCAGCGATGTGCTGGCCAAGGACAACCCGCTCAATACCGAAACCACCAAGCAGTACCAGCAGATGTACGACCAGCAGCTGGCGGTGAGCATGTCCCGCGAGGGCGGCGGCATCGGCCTGCAGGATGTGCTGATGCGCCAGCTGTCCAAGCAGAAGGCCACCAACGCTGCAGCGGCGGCCAGCAGCCCGTTCCCGCGGGTCGATCTGCAGCAGCGCAGCCTGTGGGCGACCAAGGTGGCCGAGCCACTGCGTGATGCCGCCAGCACCAGCCACCGCAACGACATGGCGGCGCTCAATTCGCGGCGCCTGGCATTGCCCGGCAAGCTCACCGATCGCCTGCTGGCCGGTATCGTGCCGTCGGCAGATGGAACGCCAGCCACCACCAATACCGCCGCGTTGCCGCAGCGCACCACGGCCATGACCGATGCGCTGGTCAAGGGCGACTGGGCCCCGGCCCAGACTTTTGCCGCGCCGGGCTCGATGCGTATCTACGGACGTGCCGTGGCGCAGCCGCCACTGGCCCCGGCCAAGCGCGCGTTCGATTCCAGCGACGAGTTCGTCACCACCATGCTGCCGATGGCCGAGCAGGCCGCCAAGCGTATCGGCATTGACCCGCGGTACCTGGTGGCACAGGCCGCCCTGGAAACCGGCTGGGGCAAATCGGTGATGCGCCAGGCCGATGGCAGCAGCAGCCACAACCTGTTCGGCATCAAGGCCACCGGCAACTGGAAAGGCGATCAGGCACGTGCGATCACCAGCGAGTTCCGTGACGGGCAGTTCGTCAAGGAAACCGCTGCGTTCCGTTCCTATGACTCCTACCAGGACAGCTTCCACGACCTGGTGAGCCTGTTGCAAAACAATGCTCGCTATAAAGATGCGGTAAATGCGGCCGATAAGCCTGAACAGTTTGTGCGAGAGCTGCAGAAGGCCGGGTATGCAACCGATCCGGACTACGCCAGCAAGATCTCGCAGATCGCAAAACAGATGAAGTCGTACGAGAGCTACGCAGCTGTCGCTACTACAACGAAACTATAAGGTTTGAATTATGGCGAGTTTGATCAATATCGGCTTATCCGGTGCCAGCGCTGCCCAATCGGGCATGCACACCACGGGTAACAACATCGCTAACGTCGATACCGCTGGTTACTCGCGCCAGCAGAACATTCAAAACTCCAAGAGTTCGATCCGCGAAGGCCAGGTGTTCATCGGCACCGGCACCACGCTGGCCGATGTGCGCCGCGTGTACAACAACTTCCTGGAAAACCAGCTGCGTACCACCAACTCGCTGAGCAGCGAGGCCAACGCCTTTCTCGACCAGGTCAGCCCCACCGACAAGCTGCTGTCGGACAAGGACACCGGTATCACCGGCGCCCTGCAGAGCTTCTTCACCGCCCTGCAGAGCGCTGGCGCCAAGCCGACCGAAGACGCCTCGCGCCAGTTGCTGCTGACCAGCGCCCAGGCGCTGAGCAAGCGCTTCAACACCATCGCCGCGCAGCTCAACCAGCAGAACACCAACATCAACGGCAACCTGTCGTCGATGGCCACCCAGGTCAACAACCTGACGGCCACCATTGCCAACTACAACGACCAGATCTCCCGCGTGTCGTCATTGCAGGGCAGCCCCAACGACCTGCTCGACAAGCGCAACGAAGCGGTGCGCCAGCTCAGCAACCTGGTGGGCGTGGATGTGGTCGAGCGCGAAGGCAACCTCGACGTGTACCTCAAGAACGGCCAGTCGCTGGTGCTCGGCAAGACCACCAACACCCTCGAGACGGTGAACAGCCCGACCGATCCGACCCGTTCCAACCTGGTGCTCAACCGCGGCACCACCAAGATCGACATCACCAACAGCGTCAGCGGTGGCGAGATCGGCGGCCTGATCACCTACCGCAATGACGTGCTGGAACCGGCGCTCAACGAACTCGGCCGTGTGGCCCTGGTGGTGGCCGACCGGATCAACAGCCAGCTGGCGCAAGGTATCGACAAGAACGGTGACTTCGGCGCGACCCTGTTCAACGATATCAACAACGCCACCATGATGGCTCAGCGCAGCATCGCCAAGGCGGGCAACAACGCCGCCACCGGCAGCCTTAACGTCAACATCAAGGACACCGGCAAGCTGACCACCAGCGACTACCAGGTGACCTTTACCGACGACAACAACTACACCGTCACCCGGCTCCCGGGTGGCACTGCGATGGGCCCCTACAAGCTGGACGAGACGCCACCGCCGGTGATCGACGGCTTCACCCTGGAAATGAACGGTGGCCTGCCCAGCAAGGGCGACTCGTTCAAGATCACCCCGACCCGCGGCGCCGCGGGCAGCCTCGACACCGTGCTCACCGACCCCAAGCGCATCGCGCTGGCGGCGCCGCTGACCGGCACCAGCGGTGCAGGCAACCAGGGTACCGGCATCATCGGTCAGCCCAACCTGACTTCGATGATCGACATCTACGACTCGGCCCAGCGCATCGAGCTGCAGAACGGCCTGAAGTACTCGACGCCGGTCAAGCTGGTGTTCGGTGATGAAAGCACCAACCCGCAGACCTACAAGATCCACAACGCCCAGGGCGATGAAATCGGCAGCGGTACTATCATTCCGGGCCAGGAAAACAAGCTGCAGATCAACGTGCCGATGGTCGATGCCAGCGGCAACCCGGTGGGTACGCCACAAAAGAACATCACCTTTGAAATGACCGTGGCCGGTTCGCCCAAGCAGGGCGACAACTACACGGTGGGCATGACCGGTGCCGGCTCGGCCGACAACCGCAACGGCCAGGCGGTGATCGATCTGCAGACCAAGGCCACCGTCGACGTCGGTCCCAACGGCAAGGGCATCAGCCTGACCGATGCCTACGGCAAGCTGGTGGAGAACGTCGGCGGCAAGGCGGCCCAGGCCAAGCTCGATACCGAGGCCACCGGAGCCCTGCAGAAGTCTGCGGTAGCCGCCAGCGCTTCGGTGTCCGGCGTCGACCTGGACGAAGAAACCGGCAACCTGATCAAGTTCCAGCAGTACTACACGGCCTCCTCGCAGATCATCAAGATCGCGCAGGAAATTTTCACCACGCTGATCAACAGCCTTTAAGGAGTCGTAGATCGTGCGCATTTCCACCGCCCAGTTCTACCAGACCAGCACCTCCAACTATCAGGCTAACTTCGCCAAGGCCGTGGAGTCCCAGCAGCAGGCCAGTGACCAGTTGCGCGTACGTACCGCCGCGGACGACCCGGTCGGTGCCGCGCGCCTGCTGCAACTGGAACAGCAGAACAACCTGATCACCCAGTACAGTGGCAACATCTCCAGTGCACGCTCCAGCCTGGGCACCTCCGAGGCCACCCTCAACAGCATCACCAATGTGCTGTCGCGGGTGAAGGAGCTGGCGATCGGCGCCGGCAGCGGCAACATGACCGACAACGATCGCAAGGCCAACGAGCAGGAGTTGTCGCAGCTCGAAGAGCAACTGTTCAGTCTGATGAACAGCCGCGACGAGAACGGCAAGTACATCTTCTCGGGTTCGCGTGGTGACACCCAGCCGTTCGAACGCAATGCCGATGGCACCTACTCGTACAAGGGCGACCAGAGCACCACCAACCTGCAGGTCGGTGACATGCTCAGCGTGGCCACCAACGAGACCGGCTACGACGTGTTCCAGAAGGCGCTGAACACCAGCCGCAGCCAGACCACCATGACCGCGCCTGCCAACCCGGCCGACGTGCGTGTCAACCTGTCCAATGGCCAGGTCTCCGGCAGCTCGACCTACAACGACCTGTTCCGCAGCGGCGAGCCGTACAAGATCGAATTCGTCAGCGCCACCGAGTTCAAGATCACCGACGTCAACAACGTCGACCGTACCCTGGAAGCCACCAATGGCGGGGTCTTCAACCCGAAGGGCGGCAATACCACCATCAACTTCCGCGGCGTCGACATCCGCATGGAAGTCAGCCTGCAGGGCGACGAGCTGACCGACCCCACCGCCGCTGACGACGCGGTGCGCGGGCACGAGTTCACCCTCGCTTCCAAGCCCGACGAAATCACCGGCACCCGCAGCCCCGGCAACGTGTCGCCCGACGGCCAGCTCAGCGGCCTGTCGATCGCGGACAAGGCAAAATACGACGCTGCGTTCCCCGGTGGCGGTGCGATCGTCAAGTTCACCAGCGACACCACATTCGACGTGTATGCCCAGCCTATGACCGCCGACAGCCGTCCTGTGGGCAGCGGTGATACCACCGTCAGCCCGACCCGCGTGGCCGGCGTCGACTTCACCTTCAGTGGCACGCCCAAAGATGGCGACCAGTACTCGGTGCAGGTCAACAACCACCAGAACCAGAACGTGCTCGACACCATCCATCAGTTGCGCACCGCGCTGCTGACACCTGTCGACAACGATCCGACAGCCCGCCGCAACTTCCTCGCGTCGATGGACTCGGCTATCTCCAACCTGGCCAGTGCAGCGGACAAGATCGCCGAATCCATCAGCTCCATCGGTGGACGCGGTGCGGCACTGGATGTGCAGGCAGAAACCAACGAAGCCTTGCAGTCGGCCAACACCATCACGCAGAACTCGATCCGTAACGCCGACCCTGCCGAGACGATGATCCGCCTCACGCTTCAGCAGAACATGCTGCAAGCCTCGCAACTGGCCTTCAGCAAGCTGGCCGCGCTCGGGCTGTTCAACCGGCTCTGATTGACCCTTTTCTGCAGTACCCACCCGGGGGCGCTCAGTCGCCCCCGGGGTTTTCTCCAGGTCTATCTCAATGAACGAACTGCCGCTCGTCAGCATCGCCATCCCCGCGTTCAACCCCGAGTTCTTCAGTCGCGCCCTGCACAGTGCCATTACCCAGCGTTATGCCAACGTGGAAGTGGTCGTGTGCGACGACAGCCAGGGTGACGAGATCAAGGCGATTTTCGATCTGTGGGCAGGCCAGGCCACGTGCGCGTTGCGGTATGTGCGCAACCCTTCGACGCTGGGCTTTTCGCGCAATGTGCTGATGTGCCTGGAGCAGGCGCAGGGTGAATTCATCAAGTTTCTCTGCGATGACGACTGGCTGGTGGACAACTGCATCAGCCAGTCGACGCAGGTGCTGCGCGACTGCCCGGACGTGAATATACTGATTCACCACCGGCTGATATGCGCGGCGGACGAAACGGTACTGCCCATGCGCCAGGCCAACTGCATCATTTCCCCCACCAGCGCGTTGATCAACGGCGGCGACCTGCTGGAGGCGCTCGAAAGCAACCTGCCGAACCTGTTTGGGGGTATCAGCCATGCGCTGTTGCGCCGTGCCCAGGTTCAGGACTTTTTGCCGCAGCTGGTGCAGGAGGGCGAAGGGTTTCGTGCGCGCCTGGTCGAAGCGCTGTTCATCTGCCTGCTGCGCCGTGGCCACCTGGCCTACCTGAACACCATGCTCAGCCTGGAGCGTGTACACCCGGGGCGTTGGGCCATCACACCAGCATGACCCTGGCACACAGCATCGAAACCGAATGGCTGCACCAGATGCTGGCGTCGCGTACCAGTGAACCGGCCCCGGCCAGCGGCTGGATCCGCTATCTGCCACTGGAGCGCTACACCCTCGGCGCCGACAAGGCCTGGGAAGAGTTCGAGCTGACGCGCCTGTATGCGCGCCAGGTCGCCAGCTTTCAGCAACAGGTCGGCACCAGCAGCCTGAGCTTCACCGAGCTGTACGGCGAGTGGCTGGGATGTCGGGTATTGTCGGCGGCGCAGCTTGACCTGCTGCCCAAGCGCATTGCGCAATGGCCGCGTCGCCCGCGCATCGACGTGCTGGTGCTCGCTGCCCAAGACGATTGCATGGCACTCAAGGCCACGCTGGACAGCCTCGAGCAACAGTCCTATGCCGCTGCGGCCATTTGCGTGCTGGGCCCGGCAGCGCTGCAACCGTTGAACCCCAAGCTCGTGCAGGTGCACGCCCAGGGCCACGCCATCGAGCAGCTCAATGACTGCGTGACCCGCGATGGGGCGGGTGACTGGGTATTTCTGCTGCGTGCAGGCGACTGCCTGCACCCGCATGCGTTGGTCATCATGGCCGAGCGCATGGCACTGCAACCCGACTGCGCGTGCCTGTACACCGATGAAGGCACCCACGACAACCTGCAGCCCAGCCAGCCGATCTTCAAGCCGGACTTCAACCTGGACCTGATGCGCAGTGTTCCCTACGTAGGCAGGCTGCTGGCCTTCGATACCGCCCGGGTGCGTGAGCAGGGCGGTTTCGACCCGCAGTTCGAGTCGCTGGCACCCCACGACATGCTCTGGAAACTGGTCGAGAGTCAGGGGCTGGGCGCGGTGGGGCATGTCGCCGAGCTGCTGGTGCAATGTCGCTACGGCTATGAGGCCTGGCAGCGGGAAGCGGCCTGTGCCGTACAGGCACCCAGGGTGCTGCGTGCGCATCTGGCACGCCTGGGCGTCGAGGCCGAGGTGGTCAGCGCCGAAGGCTCGATGTTTGCCCATGTGCAGTATCGACATGCCGATACGCCGGCGGTGTCGATCATCGTTGCCGCAGGCGATGACGTAAAGGCACTGACGCGCTGCGTCGAATCGATTTTCGAGCACACCGCCTACTGCAACTACGAGATCCTGATTGCTGTCAGTGGTCGTGAGTCGATGCCAGTACAAGGCTGGCTGGCTGCAATGCAGGGGCTTGGCAGCGAGCAGTTGCGCATTGTGCCGGTAGCCTCGGCGAATGGCCCGGCGCTTTACAACCAGGCCAGCCTGCAGGCACGTGGCAGCTACCTGCTGTTGCTCGATTCGGACTGCGTGTTTTTCGACGCGCAATGGCTTGATGAACTGGTAGGTCAGGCCCAGCGTCCGGAGGTCGGCATCGTCGGGCCAAAATTGTGCAACCAGACTGGCAACGTGACCGGAGCAGGCCTGGTGCTGGGGCTGCACGGCCTTGCCAGCAGTCCGTTTTTCGGCCAGCCCGCAGACGCCAATGGCTACATGAATCGGTTGGCTTGCGTGCAGAACTACAGCGCCGTGAGTGGCGTCTGCCTGATGGTACGTCGCGAGCTGTTCGACCAGCTTGGCGGTCTGGACGGCGAAACCTTCTCGACCGGCTTGAGTGATGCCGACCTTTGCCTACGTATGCGCGACCATGGCTACCTGATCGTCTGGACTCCCTTTGCGGTGGTTGCCAAGGCCACCTCGCAGACGGTGGCCCTGGACGAGCAGCACAAGGACAGCTTCTACGAGCGCTGGCTGCCGCGCGTGGCCAATGACCCGGCGTACAACCACAACCTCAGCTTGCGCATGGCCAGTTTCAACCTGGAGCCGGGCCTGCGCGAGGGATGGGTGCCGTTCATCCAGCCGGTGCTGCCTTTTGTCATGGCCTTGCCAATCAACACCACTGCGGTCGGACACTATCGCGTCAGTCAGCCGTTCAAGGAGCTGGAACGGGCCAGCTGGATACAGGGACAGTTGAACTATGTGCTGCCGAGCATGGTGGAGCTTGAGCGTTGCAAGCCGGATGTGATCATCCTGCAGTGCCGCTATACCACCGGCTCGCTTGAGGAGATGGCGCGCATCCAGCGACTTTCTTCGGCTCGGCGCATCTACGAGATCGATGACTACATCATCGATGTGCCCGAGAAGAATGAACACCGGCGCAACATGCCCGGCAACATGCGCGAAATGGTCAGCCGCGGTATCGCCCTGTGTGATCGGGTGGTGGTCTCCACCGAGCCACTGGCCGACGCGCTGTCGAGCATGCACCGGGATATTCGCGTGGTCCCCAACATGCTCTCGCGCTCGTTGTGGGGCGGCCTGAAGGGGCGCCGCCAGACGTCGGCGCGTCCGCGTGTCGGCTGGGCGGGCGGCACCAGTCACCGCGGCGACCTCGAACTGCTGGCCGAGGTGGTCAAGACCTTGGCCAATGAGGTCGACTGGGTGTTCTTCGGCATGTGCCCGCAGCTGCTGCGTCCCTACATCAAGGAGTTTCATGCCGGCGTGCCGCTGCACCTGTACCCGCAGAAGCTGGCGGGCCTGAACCTCGATCTGGCGCTGGCGCCGCTCGAGCAGAACCTGTTCAACGACTGCAAGAGCAACCTGCGCCTGCTGGAATACGGTGCTTGCGGTTTCCCGGTGATCTGCACCGAGACCAAGGCCTACGGTGGTTACTTGCCCTGTACACGCGTACGCGAGAATTCGACCGAACAGTGGCTGGAGGCAATTCGCATGCATCTGTCTGACCCACAAGCCAGCTACCAGCAGGGTGATGCCCTGCGTGAAGTGGTACTGCGAGACTATTTGCTTACACAGCGGCACCTCCAGCATTGGGCAAATGCCTGGCTGGCGGACTGAATCCTGGCACTCGGTCACGCCGGGCGCCGACTCCATCATTTGAAACAGGTACGTTATGAACACAATTGGAACCGGGTCGCGCAGTGATGTAACGGTCGTTCTGCTTGGACATGAGCAGGTCGATCACCGTGCACGGGCACAGCACTTCTACCAGCAGGCCGGTGTGCCTTGCTTGCCATTGGAGTCATTGCTGGTCAGCAGCAGTCAGACCTGCAGCCAGAGGTTGGCTCAGGCACTGCAGCAGGTGACTACCCCATGGGTGGTGCTGTCGCTGGATTCCGATTTCATTTTGCCCGCAGCCCTGGATAACGCTGCAGTGTGTTTGAGCGCTACATCGCATTCAATTGGTGCTCAGGGTTACGCACTGGCGTATGCGGTAGCTAATGGGCAAGTGGCCTATCACAAGCTGGGTGCTGCTTTGGAACCCGTGTCTGCCGAGAGTGCCACCGCGCGCCTGGGCCAGTACGCTCAAGCCGCACAGTCTGCCTGGCGAGCGGTACTACAGGTCAGCGCCTTGCAGGTGGCACTGGCGCAGTTACCCGAGCACCTGGACTTTTCCGGCTGGAGGGTGGCGTTATCCTACGCATTGCTGGCGCAAGGGGCGATCCAATCCCTTGACCAGACCGATGTGGTCTCGGAATACGCGCCTAGCGCACTGCCGCCTGCTGCTTTGGAAGAGCGCTTCACTCAAACTGCTCGCGCATTGCGGCAGTGGGATATCGCCACCTTCGGGCTGTGCGTCGATGAGCCAGGCTTTGCGCTGCTCGATCGTTTTGTCCGCAACACGTACGCTTCGCTGGAGCAACCGCTGCTCTTCACCTCATCCTGGACGCGTGTGACAGAGGCGCCTGAGCGTCTGTTTGAGCCGCGTCAGTATGTCGAACTGCCGTATTACAACGGTGCATTGTTCGCGTTCCTGACCACGCTGGAGTTTCTCTGCCATGCCTGGCCTGCCGGCGAGCGCCAGCACCACGCGCTGGAAGGCAGTTGGGTACGCCAGCGTGAATTGCTGCTCACTCACCCCAACGATACGCTCGAAACCCTTCAGCATCGCTATTGGGAGGCGCTGGAACTGGGCCTGTTCAATCGTGAGGTCTGTCAGCGCTTGGCCGCTTCTCTGACCAGTGAGGACGATCAGGCCAATGCTGCCGAAATGAGCGATTGGCTGGAGCGTCTGGCCCTAATCCCTGCGCTTGATCCGCAGAAGGGGTTGGCCGCCACGTCCTCCGGCAAGGTGCTTGCGAAGCTGGCTGCCGCAACGCCGGATGATGCCGCGCGTGCGCGTATCATGGCGCGTCTGAAGCCTTCGCCGGCTACGCAGATTGCCTTTGTGGTGTTGGACCTGGCTGATAATGATGCCGCTCTGCAAGCTACCTTCGACAGCCTGCTTGCCAGCGGCCTGCGCCATTTCAAACTGCTGGTCCTCAAGGCTGGCAAGCCGCCGGTTATCACTACCGCGCGTGACACTTTGCATTTCATTCAGGTTACGCAGGACAACTGGGTCGCCCACCTCAATCATGCGGTGCGCCAGTTGCCGAGTGAGTGGCTGTTGCTGCTGCAGGCTGGCGAGCAACTGCTCGCTGGGGGCTTGCTGCATCTGTCACTGGAGTTGGCCGGCGCTTCGGCTTGTCAGGCTATTTGTGCCAACGAGGTTCAGCGCGATGAGCAAGGACGCCTGAACAGTGTGGTACGTCCAGGTGCCGACCTGGACCTGCTACGTGGGCAACCTGCACTGATGTCGCGCCACTGGCTGATGCGACGCCAGGCGGTGCTCGAGCTGGGAGGCTACAGCGACGCCCAGCGTGATGCCGTCGAGCTTGACCTGCTATTGCGTCTGGTCGAGACCCATGGTCTGGCTTGCCTGGCTCATCTGGATGATTATCTGGTGCTTGGCGAACAATCTTCGCCGGCATTGACTGCCCAGGCCAAGGTGGTGCTCGAACGGCATCTGGGGCAGTTGGGCTATCGTGGGCACGTTAGTGAAGGCAGCGTATCCGGCCTGCAGGTCGATTTTCGTCATGCCGGCACGCCATTGGTCAGCATCCTGGTGGCGGGCGAGGAGGGCAGTGCGTCCTTGCAGGCAAGTGTGGCCAGTGTGCTGCAACGTACGCGCTACCCGCGCTACGAAGTGATCGTAGCGTGCTCTGGCGATCAGATTGCTCAAGAAGCGGCCGAGTTCCCCGGGTTGGGCAACCGGGTACGGGTGGTGAACGCATCCCCCGGCGCCTCGCGCAGCGACTTGCTCAACCTGGCAGCGAGCCAGGCCAAGGGCGAATATCTGGTGCTGTTGTCGGCGGGTGCAGATGTCATCAGCCCAGCCTGGCTAGAAGGGTTGCTCAACGAAGCCCAGCGCCCGGAAGTCGGCGTTGTGGGCGGCGCGCTGTACAGTGACGATTCGATCCTGGTCCATGCCGGTTATGGTCTACTGAGCGGCCCGCGGGTTGGCGCGCCTTGGCTGGGCACCGCGGATCAGTGGCAATCGGCCGTGCGTGGTTGCGCGGCTGTTTCCGGTGCCTGCCTGATGGTGAGCAAGGTTCTGCTGGAACAGTGTGGTGGATTGCAGGCAATGCCGGGGGCGGATATCGAGTTGTGCCTGCAAGTGCAGAGCGCAGGATTGGCGGTGGTGTGGACACCACAGGCCCAGGTGCGCGTCGTAGAGCAGTCGGTACCGGATACCAGCGTTGCCCTGGGGTTGGCTGAGCGGTGGCCGCAGGCTTTCACCGGTCGTGCATTCGACGAAGAGTTGAGCCCTGGGGGAGAGTTGGCCTGGGTGGCGAAGCTGTAAGCGTGTTGGTGTGATTTGCCCTGGGTCCCTCTGTGCTTGGAGGGGCTCGGATCGTGCTTCACTCGGTACCCGGTTCTGCGGATGCTGGTGCGTCGCTTACCGGGCAGCCTTGTCATAATTAAATAACTAAGTGCCTGCATGAAACCTATTCGAGTTGTATGTGGAACGCGCGTTTCCGAGCAGGAGTTCTCCACAAAGACCGCTCTTGGCCGATCCTTGCAGATCCACCAGGCGGCCAATCCTGTGGATATCCGGCTGTTTGCAGAGAATACCCAGGGGCTTTCGACGATTTACAACCGCGTCATTGATGAGGCCAGGGGCGATCCCGCCATTTTGGTATTCGTTCATGACGACGTGCACCTGTGCGACTTTCTGTGGAGCGAGCGAATCCGCGAAGCGGTTGCAGCCTTCGATATTATCGGGCTGGCTGGTAATACCCGGCGTGTCGAGGGGCAGCCCGCGTGGGCTTTCATTGATGACCAGTTTACCTGGGATCAGAAGTGTTTCCTGAGCGGGATCGTCGGGCACGGCAAGGGTTTCCCTTGTGCGGTCTCCAATTTCGGGCCCGTGCCCCAGCCCTGCAAATTGCTCGATGGGCTGTTGCTTGCCGTGGACAGCGAGCGTCTTCAGCAGCGCAATGTACGCTTTGACGAGCAATTTGAATTTCACTTCTACGACATGGATTTCTGTCGCTCGGCGGAGCTGAGCGGGTTGAGCATGGGCACGTGGCCGTTGAGCGTCGTTCATGAAAGCGGAGGGGCGTTTGGCTCCCCCGCGTGGCGCGAGAGCTTTCGGCGCTACCAAGATAAGTATGCCGTAGCAGGCACTCGCAAGCCCCAGGAGGCCACTGTGCAAAAACAAACCCCGGTTCATCAGTTTCATAACCCGGACCTGCTCAAGCTGATGCCTGTCAATGCCAGGCGAGTTGTGGAGATCGGATGCAGTTCGGGTGCGCTCGCACGCGAATATAAAAAACTCAACCCGCACGTACATTACACGGGAATCGAGATCGATCCGAGTTACGCCGAGTTAGCCCGTGAACACTGTGATCGTGTTCTCGACATGAATATCGAAAACGCCTGTACCGAATTGCTCGCCGGCGATCTGGCGGCTGACTGCTGGGTTTTTGGGGATGTGCTTGAACATCTGTACGACCCATGGCACCTGCTGCAGAAAATTCGTGAAGCCAGTGCGCCGGGTAGCTGTGTGGTGGCATGTATTCCGAATGCGCAACACTGGAGCGTGCAGGCTCGACTCAGTGTCGGTGACTTCCGCTACGAGGATTCCGGGCTGTTTGACAGGACGCATATTCGCTGGTTCACGCTGGTCACCATGCTTGAAATGTTCGCTCAGGCAGGTTTGACCGTCGACGCGGGGGTGCCGCGAGTTTTTGACGAGCCCCAGCGTGAAAAATTTCTCCCGATAATTCATGCCATGGCGAGCGCGGCGGGAAGGGATCCTGAGATGGCTGTTCAGGATGCGCTGCCGTTGCAGTACGTGTTCAGGGCTGTTGTCGGTTGAAGTCGGCTAACTAAATCATCTAACTCGGATTGGAAGCTTGAAATAAATGCACCCTACCGCCATGCAAAATGGACAACTGTTTTTCGATACTTACCTGGGTAAAAACTCGAACTGTGTGGTTGTGGAAATCGGCGCGCAAAACGTCAATGGGTCTCTTCGAGAGGTCGCGCCACCGGGCGCACGCTACATTGGCGTGGACTTTGTCGTCGGCAAAGGTGTCGATGTTGTACTGACCGACCCGTATTGCCTTCCGTTCGAAAGCGAGTCTGTCGACGTCGTTGTCAGTTCCTCGTGCCTGGAGCATTCGGAGATGTTCTGGCTGTCGTTTACCGAGTGCTTGAGGATCCTTAAGCCGGATGGTCTGTTGTTCATCAACGTGCCTTCCAACGGCGCATTCCACCGTTACCCGGTTGACTGCTGGCGCTTCTACCCTGATGCGGGGAGTGCGCTGGTCACCTGGGCCAAGCGTCAGGGCATGAACCCCGTTTTGCTGGAGTCGTTCATTACCCCTCAACACCAAGATGTATGGAACGACTTCCTGGCGGTTTTCGTGAAAGATGAACGTTTCCTGCATCAGTACCCCAACAGAATGATCAAGGCTGTTGAAAAGTTCGAGAACGGCAAGGTGTCAGGCAGTGATCAGATTTACAGCTTCACCCAGTTTCCGGAGGACATCCGGCGATTGAATGATGCCGTGCAGCGGTTGGCAGCTATGGAAGGGCGTGAAGCTGTGGTGAATGATGTGCTGGAGAAGTTGTTGACCTTCACCAAGGGGCAGGCGAGCTAGTAGCCGATGCTTCACGTTACCCGCTGCACCACAGGTGCTCGGTTGAGTGCCGTCACTTCGTTGAGGCCGGGCAATCTGTAATGGCCGCAACGAATCGATCGATTGCGGGTGCCAAGGGCGCTCCTATGCGCCCGAGTCGTGTATTTGTCATAGATGGGCACCCTTCCCGCTGGGAGATCAGGCTGGCTTCAACAGCACTGTTTCTCCCGGCGTACCCGGCGCCTGCACATACCCGGCTTCGGATGAGCCGCGTGCGGTATCTGATCGTATCGGCAACCGATTCGATAAAAGCGCGTGACTTGTGAGTCACGACGGGCATCTTCACTGTTATCATTCCCGTAACCGGGAGCAACTGAGCCTGCGGGTGGCACTGCCAGAAGCTTGGAATAGCTGGCTGGTCTTCGTGGAACACAGTGGAAATTTGCTTTTTCTGAATTGGGAAGCCATATGATTGGCATTAAAAGTATCGCCAGTTACGTGCCGGCTGAAGGGCTGGACAATTACGCTCAAGGCGCGAAATTCGGCAAGGATCAGGATTTCATCTTTGGCAAGATCGGCTCGACTTTCCTGCCGCGCAAGGGTGCTGGCCAGGAAACTTCCGACTTGTGTGTCGAGGCCGTCAAGGCCCTGTTCGCCAACAACCCCGCACTGACCCCGGCCTCTGTCGACGCCGTGATCGTTGTCACCCAGAATGGCGATGCTGAGGGCCTGCCGCACACAGCTGCCATCGTCCAGCACAAGCTGGGTCTGCCGACAAATATCGCCGCTTTCGACATCTCTCTGGGATGTTCCGGTTATGTCTACGGCTTGTATGCCATGAAAGGCTTCATGGAGGCTGCCGGCTTGAAGAATGGGCTGTTGATCACTGCCGACCCGTATTCGAAGATTGTCGACCCCGAGGATCGCAATACCACCATGCTGTTTGGTGATGCTGCAACGGTGACATGGATGGGGGAGGAGGCAGACTGGCAGTTGGGCAAGTCTCTTTTCGGCACAGATGGCGCAGGCGCCGAGTTTTTGCGGACCACTGCTGGCAAGTTCTTCATGAACGGTCGTCAGGTCTACAACTTCGCTCTGATCAAGGTACCTGCTCACTTGCAGCAGTTGCTGGACGTCAGCCATCTGCAGGCCAACGATATCGACCTGTACTGCCTGCACCAGGGCAGTGCCGCCATTGTGGATGCCGTTTCCCAGCGGTTCGAGGGCGGGGAGCCTGAGCGCTTCGTCAAGGACATGGCTGAGACGGGCAATACCGTTTCATCGAGCATTCCGCTACTGCTTGAAAAGCATGTGCTGGGTTCGCAGCACAAGCGGGTCGCACTGAGCGGCTTTGGCGTGGGTCTGTCATGGGGCTCGGCAATCATCGAGCGTCGAGACTGAGCTGGCTTGCTGTACGCAGAAGCGCTGCCTAAGGGTGGCGTTTTTTTTGTCTTGACCGGTGGCCACTGTTTGGGCCCTGGCACAGTGGCCAGAAACCCGGCGTCAAACCCTTGATTTCATTGGGGTGGCAGGGTGCCAGTAAAAATTTTCAAAAAACCCCTAAAGCAACCTGCACAGACGACGATAACTATTACGAAGGTTCTCTAGGCCACACCCGGCGCTTGCCAGGGCCGGAAGCCGCAATACCCACAAACGAGGAATTCGTCATGGCATTAACCGTAAACACCAACGTCACGTCGCTGAACGTTCAGAAAAACCTGAACCGCGCTTCCGACGCCCTGAGCACCTCGATGACTCGCCTGTCTTCCGGCCTGAAAATCAACAGCGCCAAAGACGACGCCGCTGGCCTGCAGATCGCTACCCGTATGACCTCGCAAATCCGCGGTCAGACCATGGCGATCAAAAACGCCAACGACGGTATCTCGATCGCCCAGACCGCTGAAGGCGCGATGCAAGAGCAGGTCAACATCCTGCAGCGTATGCGTGAACTGGCTCTGCAGGCACGTAACGACTCGAACGACACTGACAACCGTAAATCGCTGAACGACGAATTTGTCCAGATGCGTGACGAGCTGACCCGTATCGCTGAGTCCACCCAGCTGAACGGCAAGAACCTGCTGGACGGTTCCGCCAGCACCATGACCTTCCAGGTCGGTTCGGAAACCGGTGGCATCAACCAGATCAGCATCGACCTGACCAGCAAGTACCTGGCCAGCGACCTGGGCATCACCAATGCCATCACCATCGCCGGTAGCGACAGCGCCACTGCCGAGACCAACTTCTCGGCTGCAATGGACGCGATCGATGGCGCGGTCAAGAAGATCGGTGAAGGCCGTGCTGCACTGGGTGCCGTTCAGAACCGTCTGACCAGCACCATCAACAACCTGCAGAACATCAACGAAAACGCCGACGCTGCCCGTGGTCGTGTACAAGATACCGACTTCGCTGCCGAGACCGCTCAGCTGACCAAGCAGCAGACTCTGCAACAAGCTTCGACTTCGGTTCTGGCCCAGGCCAACCAACTGCCATCCGCCGTACTGAAACTGCTTCAGTAATCGCCTGATGGTTATCGGCGGGGGAGTGCACCTGTGGCGCTCCCCCGCCTTTTGCATTGAGAGGTGGTTGGCATGGATATGAGCGTCAAGCTGAACCTGTCCTACCAGGTTGCAAAGCCTGTGGAGCAGCCCACCGAGCGCCCTGCGGTCAAGCCCGTGGAGGCTGTCGAATCCATCAAGCCAGCGAAGGAAAGTGCCGACAGCGGCCTGACCGAAGCTGAGAAGGTCAAGAACGCGCTCAAGGACATCGAGAAGTTTCTCGCCTCGTCGCGTCGCAATCTCGAATTTTCCACGGATGAAGAATCCGGCCGAATTGTAGTTAAAGTCATCGCCAGTGAAACCGGTGAGCTGATCCGCCAACTTCCTTCGGAAGAGGCGTTGAGAATTGCCCACAGTCTGAGCGATGTTAACAGCCTGCTGTTCAACGCCAAGGTCTGATGCTGGCGTCCGAGCAGCACGTTCGCTAGCCTTGATCGGCTAGGGGCGGCGCGCAACCAAGAGGGAATAGCAATGGCGAGTTCAATTTTACCGGGCACCGGTCTGGGTTCTGGCGTCGATATCAACAAGATCGTCAGCACGCTGGTGGCGTCTGAAACCGATCCGAAAGCCAACCAGATCAAACGCCAGA
This sequence comes from Pseudomonas sp. PS01300, assembly GCF_029960155.1. NCBI lineage: Bacteria > Pseudomonadati > Pseudomonadota > Gammaproteobacteria > Pseudomonadales > Pseudomonadaceae > Pseudomonas > Pseudomonas sp. PS01300. Next base: position 41,869 of record NZ_JASCPN010000013.1, read on the forward strand.
CTGCCAACAACTCGGCCATGCTTTCTGGTGTCGCATCGCTCAAGAGCGCGCTGTCTGTCTATCAGGCGGCGATGAAGAAGCTCAATGATCCCCTCGCGCCGTCGTTCAATGCCTATGCGGCAACGTCCAGCAACGACGCCGCGATCAAGGCAACCTCCAACAATACCGCGGTGCCCGGTACCTACACGATCCGTGTCGACAACCTGGCCACCTCGTCCAAGGTGGCCAGCCAGAACTTCGACACCGGTGCCACCACGCCGATTCCCGAAGGTGACCTGCTGATTACCCAGGACGGTGTCACCCACACCGTCAAGGTCGGCCCTGGTGCAACCTTGCAGTCCGTGCGCGACACCATCAACTCGTCGCTGTCCGAGAAAGGCATCACTGCCAACCTGGTCAATGGTGCAGACGGTTCGCGCCTGGTGTTCAGTTCGACCAAGACCGGTGAGGGTACGGACATTTCCGTCGACGGCACTATCGACGCGCTCAAGATCGCGCCGGGCGAGAAGATGGTTGGTGACGGTGCCGGCTACATCGGTGAGCCGGCCAAGGACGCAAAACTGTACGTCGACGGCCTGCCGGTCACGAGCAAGAGCAATACCGTCACCGGTGCCATCAGTGGCATCAGCCTGGACCTGCTTCAGGCAACCGGCCCCGACGACAGCAAGGCTGTACAGGTTACGGTGGGCGAGAACACCGATGGCCTGAAAAAATCGGTGCAGGCCTATGTCGATGCCTATAACACCCTGATCAAGGCGGTCACCAACCTGACCTCCGTGAGCAAGGATGCCGATGGCAACACCGTGCTGGGCCCGTTGACCAACGACCCGACCACCCGTTCGCTGCTGAGCGACCTGCGCAGCCAATTGGCGACCGAGTCGGACGGTACCCGCCTGACCACCCTCAGCCAGCTGGGTATCAACACCCAGAAGGACGGTACCCTCGAGTTCAACTCCGTCAAGTACGACGCAGCGATGAAGGACAAGAAGCTCGGTGCCGACGTGCAGGAGCTTTTCACCGGCAAGAATGGCGTGTTCGCGCACATGAACAAGGCGATCGAACCGTACCTGCAGACCGGTGGCATTCTCGACTCGCGCAAGAACGGCCTGGACAGGCTGCAGAAAGACCTCGAGAACCAGCAGGAGGCCCTGGATCGGCGCATTGCGTCGCTGACCGAGTCGCTGACCAAACGCTACGTGGCCATGGATACCCTGGTCGGCAAGCTCGAGGCGCAGCGCAAGAACATTGCCTCGATGTTCGCCTCGATCGAAGCGCAGCAGAAGAACTCCTGATAGCAGGGGCCGCAAAAAAGCCCGGCAGCACCCCTTCGGGTGCTCCGGGCTTTTCGTTTTCGGGGTTAAAGTTTTTTGACCCGCAGGCGATACAGGCGGTATATGAACCTTTTCGTTTGTTACGAGGTAGAACATGAACCCTATGTTGGCCCTTCGGCAGTATCAGAAAGTCAACGGCGTGGCGCAGACCTCCGAGGCCAGCCCGCACCGTCTCGTGCAGATGCTCATGCAGGGCGGGCTGGATCGCATCGCGCAGGCCAAAGGTGCAATCGCGCGCAATGACCTGGCCCAGAAGGGCATCCTGATCGGCAAGGCCATCGGGATTATCGGCGGTCTGCGCGAAGGGCTCGACCTCGAAAACCAGGCCGAGGCACTGGCCGACATTGATGGGCTGTACGCCTACATGAGCAGGCGTCTGGTCGAGGCCAACGTGCAGAACGACCCGGAGATCCTCAATGAAGTCGCACGCCTGCTGATTACCGTCAAGGAAGGTTGGGACGCGATCGGCGATCAGGTCGCCGACGTCTAGGAGAACGCCATGAGTGCCGTGCTCGAACGTATCGAACAAACCCGCGAAGCCCTGCTCGGGGCATTGGCCAGCCGCGACTGGGAAACGATCACCGAACTGGACCTGAGCTGCCGTGTTTGCGTCGAGGACGTACTGGCCGAGGCATCGACCAACGAACAGGTTCTGCGTACCAGCCTTGAGGAGTTGCTCGACGTCTACCGCCAACTAATTGATGTTGCAAGTGGTGAACGTCAAACAATAGTCGACGAGATGACGCAGATCCGCCAAGCGAAAAACGCCGCAAAGGTATACCATCTGTTCAGCTGACGCTGGACGGTTCGAAAATGCAGTGCGCCATAAATTTGACTGTGTACGATTTTTTGACTTAACTAGTGGCTGTTTTCTAATTTCAGACGTCCGATCACTGACCGCTCCAGTCGGAATGGATGTCGAGCATGCCCACATTGGGTGTCGAGTTGACTAGGGAAGTTTCGATTGCATGTGGCGTGAAACCAAAATTCTCCTGATCGATGACGATGACGCTCGCCGCCGCGACCTGGCGGTGGTGCTGAATTTTCTTGGCGAAGAAAATCTTTCCTGCTCCAGCCACGATTGGCAGCAGGTCGTTCAGTCGTTGTCATCCAGCCGTGAAGTACTCTGTGTCCTGGTCGGCACCGTGAACGCTCCGGCAAGCCTTTTGGGCTTGCTTAAGACCGTGGCTGCCTGGGATGAGTTCCTTCCGGTATTGCTGTTGGGTGAAATATCTTCTGCCGAGTTGCCCGAGGACCTGCGCCGCCGGGTGCTTTCCAACCTGGAGATGCCGCCCAGCTACAGCAAGCTGCTCGATTCGCTGCACCGTGCCCAGGTCTATCGCGAGATGTACGACCAGGCCCGCGAGCGCGGTCGTCAGCGCGAGCCCAACCTGTTCCGTAGCCTGGTCGGTACCAGCCGCGCCATCCAGCATGTGCGCCAGATGATGCAGCAGGTGGCCGACACCGACGCCAGCGTGCTGATCCTCGGCGAGTCGGGTACCGGCAAGGAAGTGGTCGCGCGCAACCTGCACTACCATTCCAAGCGCCGTGAAGCGCCGTTTGTGCCGGTCAACTGCGGCGCGATCCCGGCCGAGCTGCTCGAAAGCGAACTGTTCGGTCACGAGAAGGGGGCGTTCACCGGCGCCATCACCAGCCGTGCCGGGCGTTTCGAGCTGGCCAATGGCGGCACCCTGTTCCTCGACGAAATCGGCGACATGCCGCTGCCGATGCAGGTCAAGCTGCTGCGCGTGCTGCAGGAGCGCACCTTCGAGCGTGTGGGTAGCAACAAGACCCAGAGCATCGATGTGCGCATCATCGCCGCCACTCACAAGAACCTCGAGAGCATGATCGAGGTGGGTAGCTTTCGCGAAGACCTGTACTACCGCCTCAATGTGTTCCCGATCGAGATGGCCCCGCTGCGTGAGCGGGTCGAAGACATTCCGCTGCTGATGAACGAGTTGATCTCGCGCATGGAGCACGAGAAGCGGGGGTCGATCCGCTTCAATTCCGCCGCGATCATGTCGCTGTGCCGCCATGGCTGGCCGGGCAACGTGCGCGAGCTGGCGAACCTGGTGGAGCGCATGGCGATCATGCACCCGTATGGCGTGATCGGCGTGTCCGAGCTGCCGAAGAAGTTCCGCTACGTCGATGATGAAGACGAGCAACTGGTCGACAGCCTCCGCTCGGACCTGGAAGAGCGCGTGGCAATCAACGGCCATACGCCCAATTTCAGCAACCATGCGATGTTGCCGCCCGAAGGTCTCGACCTCAAGGACTACCTGGGCAGCCTCGAGCAGGGCCTGATCCAGCAGGCGCTGGACGATGCCAACGGTATCGTGGCGCGTGCCGCAGAGCGCCTGCGCATCCGCCGCACCACGCTGGTGGAAAAAATGCGCAAGTACGGCATGAGCCGTCGCGATGGAGACGAACAGGCGGAGGATTGACGCCTGCTTCCTGCCGGCAGGCCCCGACCGGGGCCTGCCGAACGCAATACCCCTATTTTCCACAGGGCTGTAAAGCCTGCCCTTGCTGGCTTTGGGCGGCGCGCCGCTGCTGCTGGCAACCCCCCGTCAAAGTATCCGGCACGTCTATTGCTATACCGCTGGCAACATACCGTTTTATGACGGTGAGCCATGCGAGAGAGCAACCCATGCCCCACGCCGCCCACATCCCCGCCGCCGAGCCCAGGCGTTCTGACGCCGCCGAACAGCAGAGTCGTCAGGGGCTCGAGCAGGCGTTTGCCCTGTTCGACCAGGTGTCGACCCAACTGAGCCAGTCCTACAACCTGCTCGAGGCCCGTGTCACCGAGCTCAAGGGGGAGTTGGCCGTGGTCAGTGCGCAGCGCATGGCGGAGCTGGCGGAGAAGGAGCGACTGGCCAACCGCCTGCAGAACCTGCTGTCGCTGTTGCCCGGCGGGGTGATCGTGATCGACGGCCAGGGCCGCGTGCGCGAGGCCAACCCGGCCGCCGTCGAACTGCTGGGTCAGCCGCTGGTGGGCGAGCTGTGGCGTCAGGTGATCGCCCGCAGCTTTGCGCCGCGCGAGGACGACGGCCACGAAGTGTCGCTGCGCGATGGTCGCCGCCTGTCGATCGCTACCCGCTCGCTGGATGCCGAGCCGGGCCAGCTGGTGCTGTTGACCGATCTCACCGAAACCCGCCACCTGCAAAGCCAGCTGGCGCGGCACGAGCGCCTGTCGACCCTGGGGCGAATGGTGGCCTCGCTGGCGCATCAGATCCGCACGCCACTGTCGGCCGCCTTGCTGTATGCCAGTCACCTGGCCGAGCAGGACCTGCCGCTGGACACCCGTCAGCGTTTTGCCGGCAGCCTCAAGGAGCGTCTGCACGAACTCGAGCACCAGGTACGCGACATGCTGGTGTTCGCCCGCGGGGAACTGCCGCTGACCGACCGCGTGACCCCCAAGGCGTTGTTCCAGGCGCTGCAGCAGGCCGCGCAGGTACATGTACAGGGGCATGCTGTGCGCTGGCAGTGCGACAGCCACCTGGGCGAATTGCTGTGCAACCGCGACACCCTGGTGGGGGCGCTGCTCAATCTCATTGAAAACGCCCTGCAGGCCGCGCCCGGCGCTGCTCGGCTCAAGGTACACCTGTATCGTCGCGGGCAAAGCCTGCGCCTGTGCATCAGCGATGCCGGGCCGGGCATCGACAGTGCATTGCTGGCGCGCCTGGGCGAGCCGTTCCTGACCACCAAGGCCACTGGCACCGGGCTTGGCCTGGCGGTGGTGATGGCGGTTGCCCGAGCACACCAAGGCACCGTGCAGCTGCGCTCGCGCCCCGGGCGCGGTACCTGTGCGCTGGTGACCCTGCCGCTGATCGGCGCACCGCTGGAGGCAACGGCATGAGGGCGATCAAGGTTCTGCTGGTCGAGGATGACCGCGTACTGCGCCAGGCCCTGGCCGATACCCTGGAGCTGGGCGGTTTTGCCTATCATGCAGTGGGCTCGGCCGAAGAAGCGCTGGAAGTGGCGGCCAGTCAGCCCTTCAGCCTGGTGGTCAGCGACGTCAACATGCCGGGAATGGACGGCCACCAGTTGCTGGCCGCGTTGCGGGCCCGCCAGCCGCAGTTGCCGGTGCTGCTGATGACCGCGCACGCTGCCGTTGAGCGTGCAGTGGATGCGATGCGCCAGGGCGCTGCGGACTATCTGGTCAAGCCCTTCGAGCCACGCGCATTGCTCGACCTGGTGGCCCGTCATGCCCTGGGCGTTGCCAGCGGCGCGGACGCCGACGGTCCGGTGGCGCGCGAGCCTGCCAGTGCGCAGTTGCTCGAACTGGCCGCGCGGGTGGCGCGCAGTGATTCCACCGTGCTGATTTCCGGCGAGTCGGGCACCGGCAAGGAGGTGCTGGCGCGCTACATTCACCAGCAGTCCCTGCGTGCCGACCAGCCATTCGTGGCCATCAACTGCGCCGCCATCCCCGACAACATGCTCGAAGCCACGTTGTTCGGACATGAAAAGGGCTCGTTCACCGGGGCGATAGCCGCCCAGCCAGGCAAGTTCGAGCAGGCCGACGGTGGCACGCTGCTGCTCGACGAGATTTCCGAAATGCCGCTGGGGCTGCAGGCCAAGCTGCTGCGGGTGCTGCAGGAGCGCGAGGTCGAGCGGGTAGGCGGGCGCAAGCCGATCGCGCTGGACATCCGCGTGGTCGCCACCACCAACCGCGACCTTGCCGGCGAAGTGGCGGCGGGGCGGTTTCGCGAAGACCTGTTCTATCGCCTGTCGGTGTTCCCGCTGGCCTGGCGACCGCTGCGCGAGCGCAGCGCCGACATTCTGCCGCTGGCCGAGCGTCTGCTGGCGCGACACGTCAATAAAATGAAGCATGCCCCCGTGCGCCTGTCGGCCCAGGCCCAGGCCTGCCTGCAAGGCTATCCGTGGCCGGGTAACGTGCGCGAGCTGGACAACGCCATCCAGCGGGCGCTGATCCTGCAGCAGGGCGGGGTGATCGAGGCGGCGGACTTCTGCCTGGCCGGGGTGCTGCCGCTGCTGGCGGCATCGCCCGTAGAGCCGGTGCCGGTGCTGGCCGAGCCGTCCGAGCCAGCCGGGCTGGGGGATGATCTGCGCCGCCACGAGTTCCAGATGATCATCGATACCCTGCGCGCCGAGCGCGGGCGCCGCAAGGAGGCTGCCGAGCGTCTGGGCATCAGCCCGCGCACCTTGCGCTACAAGCTGGCACAGATGCGTGATGCCGGCCTGGATGTGGAGGCGAGTCTCTACGCCAGCGGCGTGTGACGCCGTAACCGGTCGTTTTTGTTGGTCCTGGGGGTAGAGCTGGCACTCTTGTTGCTAAGTTCTGCCTGTCCGCTGCGTAGTGTCAAAAAAATGCGGGTCGTCGGAGAGAAGAGTCAATGAGCCAAGGTGTTGAATTTAATCGATTGATGTTGGACATGCGGGCCATGCAGGCGGACGCCATGTCGATGTCGAAGGCTGCCCCTGCGCCAGAGCTTGGCTCGAGCGGTTTTGCCGACATGCTTGGCCAGGCCATCAACAAGGTCAGCGATACCCAGCAGGCGTCCACCCAGTTGGCCAACGCCTTCGAGATCGGCAAGAGCGGCGTCGACCTTACCGACGTGATGATCGCCTCGCAGAAGGCCAGCGTGTCGTTCCAGGCCTTGACCCAGGTGCGCAACAAGCTGGTGCAGGCGTATCAAGACATCATGCAGATGCCGGTATAAGGGCGAGATTGAGTCATGGCCGAAGCAGTCGTTGATAACGTGCCCGCCAAAGGCAGCCCGGCGCCCAAGCCGCCGCTGTTCGGCATGTCCTTTCTGGAAAACATCGCAGAGATGCCCATGCTGCGTCAGGTCGGTCTGCTGGTCGGGTTGGCGGCGAGCGTGGCGATCGGCTTTGCCGTGGTGCTGTGGTCGCAGCAGCCCGACTACCGCCCGCTGTACCCAAGCCTTGCCGGCATGGACACCAAGCAGGTCATGGACACCCTGTCCGCCGCCGACATCGCCTACAACGTCGAGCCCAGCTCCGGGGCGCTGCTGGTCAAGTCCGAAGACCTCTCCCGTGCGCGCCTGAAACTTGCCGCGGCCGGCGTGGCGCCAGGCGATGGCAACGTCGGCTTCGAACTGCTCGACAAGGAGCAGGGGCTGGGCACCAGCCAGTTCATGGAGGCCACCCGTTATCGTCGCGGCCTGGAAGGTGAACTGGCGCGTACCATCTCCAGCCTGAACAACGTCAAGGGTGCCCGCGTGCACCTGGCCATTCCGAAAAGCTCGGTGTTCGTGCGCGACGAGCGCAAGCCCAGTGCCTCGGTACTGGTCGAGCTGTATTCGGGGCGTGGCCTCGAGCCCGGCCAGGTGGCGGCCATCGTCAACCTGGTGGCGTCCAGCGTTCCGGAACTGAACAAGTCCCAGGTGACCGTGGTCGACCAGAAGGGCAACCTGCTGTCCGACCAGGGCGAGAACTCCGAGCTGACCATGGCCGGCAAGCAGTTCGACTACAGCCGCCGCATGGAAGGCATGCTCACCCAGCGCGTGCACAACATTCTGTTGCCGGTGCTGGGCAACGACCGCTACAAGGCCGAAGTCTCCGCCGACGTCGACTTCAGTGCGGTCGAGTCCACCTCCGAACAGTTCAACCCCGACCAGCCTGCCTTGCGCAGCGAGCAGTCGGTGAACGAACAACGCTCCAGCAGCATGGGCCCGCAGGGCGTGCCTGGTGCCCTGAGCAACCAGCCACCCGGCCCGGCCACTGCGCCACAGCAGACCGGTCAGGCACAGGCTGCCGCGGGCATGGTGCAACCAGGCCAGCCGCTGCTGGACGCCAACGGCCAGCAGATCATGGACCCGGCCACCGGCCAGCCGATGCTCGCACCGTACCCGGCCGACAAGCGTCAGCAGTCGACCAAGAACTTCGAACTGGACCGTTCCATCAGCCACACCCGCCAGCAGCAGGGGCGCCTGAGCCGCCTGTCGGTCGCGGTGGTGGTCGACGACCAGGTCAAGCTCGACCCGGCCACTGGCGAGTCGACCCGCGCGCCATGGGGGGCCGAAGACCTGGCGCGCTTCACGCGCCTGGTGCAGGACGCCGTCGGCTTCGATGCCAGCCGCGGTGACAGCGTCAGTGTGATCAACGTGCCATTCGCCGCCGACCGTGGCGAAGTGTTCACCGAGATTCCGTTCTACCAGCAACCGTGGTTCTGGGACATCATCAAGCAGGTCATGGGCGTGCTGTTCATCCTGGTGCTGGTGTTCGGCGTGCTGCGCCCGGTGCTCAACAACATCACCGGCAACGGCAAGCAGGGCGCCGGTGCCGATGGCGACATGGAACTGGGCGGCATGCTCGGTCTGGATGGCGATCTGGCCAACGACCGCGTCAGCCTGGGTGGTCCGCAAAGCATTCTGTTGCCTAGCCCGAGCGAGGGTTACGACGCTCAGCTGAACGCAATCAAGAGCCTGGTGGCCGAAGACCCGGGTCGTGTGGCCCAGGTCGTGAAAGAGTGGATCAACGCCGATGAGTGATAATCGAGCCCTTACCGCCAAACTGACCCGTGTCGACAAGGCGGCCATCCTGCTGCTGTCGCTGGGTGAAACCGATGCGGCGCAGGTGTTGCGCCACATGGGCCCCAAGGAAGTGCAGCGGGTCGGCGTGGCCATGGCGCAGATGGGCAACGTCCATCGCGAACAGGTCGAGCAGGTGATGAGCGAGTTCGTCGAGATCGTCGGCGACCAGACCAGCCTGGGTGTCGGCTCCGACGGCTACATCCGCAAGATGCTCACCCAGGCCCTGGGCGAGGACAAGGCCAACGGCCTGATCGACCGCATCCTGCTGGGTGGCAACACCAGCGGCCTGGACAGCCTGAAGTGGATGGAGCCGCGTGCCGTGGCCGACGTGATCCGCTACGAGCACCCGCAGATCCAGGCCATCGTGGTGGCCTACCTGGACCCCGACCAGGCCGGTGAGGTGCTGGGCAACTTCGATCACAAGGTGCGCCTGGACATCATCCTGCGCGTCTCCTCGCTCAACACCGTGCAGCCGGCGGCGCTCAAGGAGCTCAACCAGATTCTGGAGAAGCAGTTCTCGGGCAACTCCAACGCGGCACGTACCACCCTGGGCGGTATCAAGCGCGCGGCCGACATCATGAACTTCCTCGACAGTTCGGTCGAAGGCCAGCTGATGGACGCGATTCGCGACGTCGACGGCGAGCTGTCCGAGCAGATCGAAGACCTCATGTTCGTCTTCAACAACCTGGCCGATGTCGACGACCGCGGTATCCAGGCGCTGTTGCGCGAAGTGTCCTCGGACGTGCTGGTGGTGTCGCTCAAGGGCGCCGACGAGAAGGTCAAGGACAAGATCTTCAAGAACATGTCCAAGCGGGCTTCCGAGCTGCTGCGTGACGACCTCGAGGCCAAGGGCCCGGTGCGGGTCAGCGACGTGGAAACGGCGCAGAAAGAGATCCTCACCATTGCCCGGCGCATGGCCGAAGCCGGCGAGATCGTGCTCGGCGGCAAGGGCGCCGAAGAAATGATCTAAAGCCGTTCGCCGGCCCCGGCTCCTCCACAGGAGCCGGCCTTGCCGGCGGATGCCTCAACGCGGTACCCGCCGGTGCCTGGCGGCCGCATCGCCGACCACCCCGGCGCCTACCCAATTGAACGCGTGGAATCATGTCGACCAACGAGCACCTGAGTGAACTGATCCCCGCCCGCGACGTCGAGGGCTTCGACCGCTGGGCGCTGCCCAGCTTCGACCCGGAGCCGGAACCCGAGCCCGAACCCGAGCCGGAAATCGTCGAGGAAGTCGAAGAAGTGCCGCTGGAAGAAGTCCAGCCGCTGACCCTCGAAGAGCTCGAAAGCATTCGCCAGGAAGCCTACAACGAAGGCTTTGCCACCGGCGAGCGCGAAGGGTTTCACAGCACCCAGCTCAAGGTCCGCCAGGAGGCCGAAGTGGCCCTGAGCGCCAAGCTGGCGAGCCTGGAGCAGCTGATGGGCCACCTGCTCGACCCGATCGCCGAGCAGGACAATCAGATCGAGAAGGCCCTGGTGCACATGGTCAGCCGCATCACCCGCGAGGTGATCGGGCGTGAGCTGGCCACCGACTCCAGCCAGATCACCCACGTGCTGCGCGAGGCCCTCAAGCTGCTGCCGATGGGCGCCGAAAACATCCGCATTCATGTCAATCCGCAGGACTTCGAGCTGGCCAAGGCCCTGCGCGAGCGTCATGAGGAAAACTGGCGCCTGCTCGAAGACGACGCCCTGTTGCCCGGTGGTTGCCGCATCGAGACGTTGCACAGCCGTATCGACGCCACCGTCGAGACCCGCATCGAAAAGGCCATGACCCAGTTGTTCGACCAGTTGCATGACCAGGGCCTGCACCCTGCCGCACCAGACTTGCACGTCGACCTTGCTGGCGACCCGGGCACTAGCGAGGCCACGCCCGATGCGCCTTGACCGTACCAGCTTCGGCAAGCGCCTGGGCACCTATGCCGAGGCCGTGAGCCTGCCGGCGCAGCCGGTGGTGGAGGGGCGGTTGTTGCGCATGGTCGGCCTGACCCTGGAGGCCGAGGGCCTGCGCGCTGCCGTCGGCAGCCGCTGCCTGGTGATCAACGATGACAGCTACCATCCGGTGCAGGTCGAGGCCGAGGTCATGGGCTTTGCCGGTGACCGGGTGTTTCTCATGCCGGTGGGCAGCGTTGCCGGCATCGCGCCCGGTGCGCGGGTGGTGCCGCTGGCCGAAAGCGGCCGCCTGCCGATGGGCATGAGCATGCTCGGTCGCGTGCTGGACGGTGCCGGCCGGGCGCTGGATGGCAAGGGCGGGATGAAGGCCGAGGACTGGGTGCCGATGGACGGCCCCACCATCAACCCACTCAACCGCGACCCCATCAGCCAGCCGCTGGACGTGGGCATTCGCAGCATCAATGGCCTGCTGACGGTGGGCCGTGGCCAGCGCCTGGGCCTGTTCGCCGGTACCGGCGTGGGCAAGAGTGTGCTGCTGGGCATGATGACCCGTTTCACCGAGGCCGACATCATCGTGGTGGGGCTGATCGGTGAGCGGGGGCGTGAGGTCAAGGAGTTCATCGAGCACATCCTGGGCGAGGAGGGCATCAAGCGTTCGGTGGTGGTGGCATCCCCTGCCGATGATGCGCCGCTGATGCGCCTGCGCGCCGCCATGTACTGCACGCGGATCGCCGAGTACTTTCGCGACAAGGGCAAGAACGTCCTGCTGCTGATGGATTCGCTGACCCGTTTCGCCCAGGCCCAGCGGGAAATCGCCCTGGCCATCGGCGAGCCGCCAGCCACCAAGGGCTATCCGCCTTCTGTGTTCGCCAAGCTGCCCAAGCTGGTGGAGCGTGCCGGCAACGGCGAGGCCGGTGGTGGCTCGATCACCGCCTTCTACACCGTGTTGTCCGAAGGCGACGACCAGCAGGACCCGATTGCCGACTCCGCGCGGGGCGTACTCGACGGCCATATCGTGCTGTCCCGGCGCCTGGCCGAAGAGGGGCATTACCCGGCCATCGATATCGAGGCTTCGATCAGCCGGGTCATGCCGCAGGTGGTCAGCCCCGAGCAGATGACCCAGGCCCAGCAGTTCAAGCAGCTCTGGTCGCGCCTGTCGCAAAGCCGCGACCTGATCAGCGTGGGTGCCTATGTGGCTGGCGGCGACCGCGAGACGGACCTGGCGATTTCCCTGCAACCCAAGCTGGTGCAGTACCTGCGCCAGGGGCTCAATGAAAACGTCAGCCATGAGCAGAGCCGCGATGAACTGGCGGCGGTCTTCGCCCCAGCGGCATCGGGCTGATAACCGATGGCCCTGCCAAGTCGTGCCGCGCGCCTGGTGCCGGTGGTGGAGATGGCCGAGGAGGCCGAGCGCAAGGCTGTGCAGCGCCTCGGGCATTTCCAGCAGCAGGTGAGCATGGCCGAAACCAAGCTCCGGGAACTGGACCAGTTTCGCAGCGAGTACCAGAACCAGTGGATGGAAAAGGGCGGCCAGGGCGTTTCAGGCAGCTGGCTGCTGGGCTATCAGCGCTTTCTCAGCCAGCTGGACACCGCCGTGGCCCAGCAACACCAGAGCCTGGTGTGGCACCAGACCAACCTCAACAACGCACGGGCCACCTGGCAGCAGGCCTACGCCCGGGTCGAGGGCCTGCGCAAGCTGGTACAGCGCTACCGCGATGAAGCCCGCATGCTCGAGGACAAGCGCGAGCAGAAGCTGCTCGACGAATTGTCCCAGCGATTGCCGCGCCACGATCGCTTCTAGCACGGCATTGGTCGGCGCAGGTTGCCCAGGGGCGGGCGGGCTGCTAAACCTGTGGTGTCTGCAATCGCCATGATCGAAGGAGTCGAGCATATGGCCGTGGAGCACGATCTATCGCCGGATGGGAACAGCCTGACGATCAGGGTCAAGGGACGGTTCGATTTCGGCAAGCACCAGGCGTTTCGTGAATGCTACGAGCGCGAGCCAGTACCTTCCAAGGGCGTGGTCGTCGACTTGAAGGACGCCACCTATCTCGACAGCTCCGCCCTGGGCATGCTCCTGCTGCTGCGTGACCACGCCGGCGGCGACGATGCGTATATACGGGTGATCAACGCCAGCTCCGACGTTCGCAAGATCCTCGCCATCTCCAATTTCGACAAGCTGTTCGAGATCACTTGAGCGACCTCGTGAACGAGCAGTCGTCGCTGACCGTGCTGATTGCCGAAGATGGCGCCACCGACCGCCTGTTGCTGGCGCGCATCGTGCGCGAGCAGGGGCACTCGGTGATCACGGCCGAGAACGGTGCGCAGGCAGTGGCGCTGTTTGCCGAGCTGCGTCCGCAATTGGTGCTGCTCGACGCGCTGATGCCGGTGATGGACGGCTTCGAGGCGGCTCGCCAGATCAAGCTGATGGCTGGCCAGGCGCTGGTGCCGATCATCTTTCTTACCTCGCTGAGTGAGGAGCAGGCCCTGGTGCGTTGCCTGGAGGCCGGTGGCGACGACTTTCTGCCCAAGCCTTATCGCCCGGTGATCCTGGCCGCCAAGATCAAGGCGATGGATCGCCTGCGTCGCCTGCAGGCGACCGTGCTGGAGCAGCGCGACGAGCTGGCGCGCCACCACGGCCACCTGCTCAACGAGCAGCGGGTGGCCAAGGCGGTGTTCGATCAGGTCACGCACTCGGGGTGCCTGAATGCGCCGAACATCCGCTACCTGCAATCTCCCTATGCGCTGTTCAACGGCGACCTGCTGCTGGCGGCGTTCACGCCGACCGGTGAAATGCATGTGCTGCTGGGCGATTTCACTGGCCATGGCCTGCCGGCTGCAGTGGGCGCCATGCCGTTGGCCGAGGTGTTCTACGGCATGACCGCCAAGGGCTACGGCCTGGCCGAAACCTTGCGCGAGATGAACGCCAAGCTCAAGCGCATCCTGCCGGTGGACATGTTCTGCTGCGCAATGATGCTCAGCCTGAGTTTCGAACGGCGCCTGGTCGAGGTATGGAACGGCGGCATGCCGGACGGCTACCTGCTGCCCGCGGCCGGTGGCGAGCCCCAGGCGCTGGTGTCGCGGCACTTGCCCTTGGGGGTGCTGGCGCCGGAGCGTTTCGACGAGCACCCCGAGGTGGTGTCGCTGGCGTTGGGGGATCGCCTGTTCCTGCTGTCCGATGGGGTGGTGGATACCTGCGACCAGGATGAGCAGTTGTTCGGGGTGGAACGCCTGCGCCAGGTGTTTGCGCGCAACCGTGCGCCGCAGCACCTGTTCGAGGATGTGCTGCAGGCGCTCGAAGACTTTCGCGGCCAGTCCCGCGACGATGTCAGCATGCTCGAGATCAGTGTGGTCGAGCCCCAGACACTGGCCCCGCCGCCGCTGGTGTATTCGGACAGCGGCCAGTCCAGCCCGCTGGACTGGTCGCTGTCGTTCGAGTTTCGCGCGCAGACCCTCAAACGCTTCAACCCCTTGCCCTATCTGTTGCAGGTACTGCAGGAAATACACGGCCTGCGCCCCCAGAGCGGTGCGCTGCACAGCGTGCTCAACGAGCTCTACACCAATGCACTGGAGCACGGTGTGCTGGCCCTCGACTCGGCCCTCAAGCGCGACGCCCAGGGGTTTGCCGCCTATTATCAGGAGCGCAGCCGACGCCTGCAGGCATTGCAGGAAGGTTACATACGCTTGCACCTTCAGGTTGAACCCGTAGCGGGTGGCGGGCGTCTGGTGATTGAGATCGAAGATAGCGGCAGTGGCTTCGATGTGGGTACAGTGCTGGCCCGACCGGTGTTGGAGCAGCGGTTGTGCGGGCGTGGCCTGAGCCTGATCCGGCGTTTGAGCCGTCACGCCGAATGGGCCGACGGAGGGCGCAGGGCCCGCGTGGAGTTCGCCTGGGTGGCTCTGGCATAATTGAACTTGATCAAGGAGTGAGCAAGTGTCCGATCAGCGTATCGATAACAAGGTAGTGGGCGAGTTGCGGGAGGTCATGGGTAGCCAGTATGCCGAGTTGCTGGAGACCTTCCTGGCCGATTGCGAAAAGCGCATGGTGCAACTGCGCGACGCCCGCTCCCCCCGGCAGCTGAGTGAGGCTGCCCACAGTTTCAAGGGTAGCTGCAGCAACATGGGCGCCACCGACCTGGCCGAGTTGTGTCGGCAGCTGGAAGTGCGCGTGATGGAGCAGCCGGCACACGGCATCGAGGACCTGATCAGCCAGATCAGGTGCGAGTACCTCGAAGTGCGTCCCTTCTATGTCGCCGAGTTGGAGCGCGTGTCGCCGCAGGCGGCCAGGCATCCTGTGTAGCGCAAACCTGGCGCGACTCTTGCAGTCTCTTCGCTATTCAAGTTCGCGCTTCTGTAGTGGAGACCCTTCCCATGCCTGTCGCTTCAAACCCGCTGCTGCAACCGTCCGCCGTGGCCAAGGCCTCGCGCACGGCTGCGCCAGCGCCCGAAAAGGTGCCCCAGGTCGCCAATGACAAGGCTGCGGGCTTCTCCAAGGTGTATGCCGATCAGTCCCGCGACAAGCTGCCGGCCAAGGCGGATGTGCCCAATGCCGACAAGGCGGGCTTTGCAGCCGGGGCGGCAAATGCCGGCAAGACGGCGACCGATCAGGAGCGCACTGTTGCCGACAGCGGCAATTCATTGCCTGAACAGAAGCCGGCATCGGACGAGTCGACGCCAGTTGCCGATGACCTTCAACTGCTCGATTCGAGCCTGGTGGCGGGTCAGGTTACTGACGCCCAGGCCGGTGCACAGCTGATCCAGGCTCAGGCCGAAGCGGTGGCCCCAGTGGTGCAGGCGGCTGCCGCACAGTTGCAGGCCCAGGTGCAGGCCCCGGCCGTCGCGCCGCAGCCACCGGCCCCGGAAGAACCCGCTTTCGACCCGGCCGGCGACGTGCTCGAGGACCTGCCGGCATTGCGCCTGGCCCTGGAGCAGAACGCCCAGGCCCAGGGCACCACCTCTGCCCATGCCAGCAAGCCGACCACGGCGCAACCCGAAGCCACCCAGGGCCAGCCTGCCGTCAATACCCTGGCGGCCATGCTCGACCCGCGTCAGGCCGATCCGGGCGACAGCGAGCCGGGCGAGAAGGGCTTCAGCAATCTGCTCGATGACGGCCTTAAGGACCTCAAGGGCGCCTCCAGCGATACCCGTGTCGATGACTTTGCCGAGCGCCTCAGCGCGCTGACCCAGGCTGCGACGCCCAAGACCGCCAATGCGGTGCCGGTGGCGATGCCGCTGAACCAGCCGCTGGCGATGCACCAGGGTGGCTGGACCGAGGGCCTGGTCAATCGCGTGATGTACCTGTCCAGCCAGAACCTGAAGTCGGCTGAAATCAAGCTGGAGCCAGCCGAACTGGGGCGCTTGGACATTCGCGTGCACATGACACCCGAGCAGCAGGCGCAGATCACCTTCACCAGTGGCAACGTGGTGGTGCGCGAAGCGCTGGAAAACCAGGCCAGCCGGCTCAAGGAAATGTTCGCCGAACAGGGCCTGGCGCAACCTGACGTGAACGTGGCCGACCAGTCCCGCGAGCAGCAGCAGGGCTCGCAGGACGGCACCTCGAAGCTCAGCGGCGTGGCCGCGCGTCGCAATGAAGGCGCGGGCGGCGAAGAGGCCGACGCCGACGCGGCGGCCCAGCCGGTGGAGCGACCGGTGGTGCTGGGGTCCAGCGCGGTCGATTTCTACGCCTGATTGCACGGGTAGGGCTGGGCGGTTGCGGGGCGGCTGCCCAGCCCTTCACGGATGAATCTGCCCCTGCGTTCGTCGCCTTCCTCAATCGGGCCGGTGTGGCCCGCAAATCTGGCATAACACTTGCTCAACCCTCGCCATGTGGGACAAACCTCTTGTGAGTGACGGATTATTGGCATGGCGAAGAGCGAAGCAGTGAAAGACCCCGCCGTAAAAGGCAAACTCAAGCTGATCCTGCTGCTGGTGCTGGCATTGCTGCTGGCCATCGGCTTGTCGGTGGGCGCCACCTGGTTCTTCCTGCAAAGGGGCGACAGCAAACCTCAGGTCGACCCGGCAACCGTCAGCAACGTCAGGCCTGCGGCCATCTACGAGCCGCTGGCGCCAGCCTTCGTCGTCAACTTCAACCAGAACGGTCGTCAGCGCTACATGCAGGTGAGCATCACCATGCAGGGGCGCGACCAGGCTGCGCTGGATGCGCTGAAAGTGCACATGCCGGTGATCCGCAACAACCTGGTGATGCTCTTCTCCGGCCAGCCGTTCGACTCCCTGGCGACCCCGGTCGGCCAGGAGATGCTGCGCCAGAAGGCCACCGCCAGCGTGCAGGAAGTGGCCCAGAAAGAAGTCGGCAAGCTGGTGATCGACCAGTTGCTGTTCACCAATTTCGTATTGCAGTAGGAGCCCAAGATGGCCATGCAGGACCTGCTGTCCCAGGATGAGATCGATGCCCTGCTGCACGGCGTCGACGACGGGCTGGTGCAAACCGATAGCGGCGCCGACCCCGGCAGCATCAAGAGCTACGACCTGACCAGCCAGGACCGGATCGTGCGCGGGCGCATGCCGACCCTGGAAATGATCAACGAACGTTTCGCCCGCTATACCCGCGTGAGCATGTTCAACCTGCTGCGCCGCTCGGCGGATGTGGCAGTGGGGGGCGTGCAGGTGATGAAGTTCGGTGAGTACGTGCACTCGCTGTACGTGCCCACCAGCCTCAACCTGGTGAAGATCAAGCCGTTGCGCGGCACCTCGCTGTTCATCCTCGATGCCAAGCTGGTGTTCAAGCTGGTGGACAATTTCTTCGGCGGTGACGGTCGTCACGCCAAGATCGAGGGTCGCGAGTTCACGCCCACCGAATTGCGCGTGGTGCGCATGGTGCTGGACCAGTGCTTCGTCGACCTCAAGGAAGCCTGGCAGGCGATCATGCCGGTCAACTTCGAGTACATCAACTCGGAGGTCAACCCGGCCATGGCCAACATCGTCGGCCCGAGCGAGGCGGTGGTGGTGTCCACCTTCCACATCGAACTCGATGGCGGTGGCGGCGACCTGCACGTGACCATGCCCTACTCGATGATCGAGCCGGTGCGCGAAATGCTCGACGCGGGCTTCCAGTCCGACCTGGACGACCAGGACGAACGCTGGATCAAGGCCCTGCGCGAAGACGTGCTGGACGTCAGCGTGCCGATCAGCGCCACCGTGGCACGCCGCGAGCTGCGCCTGCGCGACATCCTGCACATGCAGCCGGGTGATGTGATCCCGGTCGAACTGCCGGACGAGCTGGTACTGCGCGCCAATGGCGTACCGTCGTTCAAGGCCAAGTTGGGCTCGCACAAGGGCACGCTGGCATTGCAAGTAACCGAGCCGATCGAGCGCCGCTGATCGGTACCCTGGCTTTAACTCCGAATTGATTGCCCCGTCGAGGACAAGATGGCTGACGAAAACGATATCACCTCCATGGAAGACCAGGCCCTGGCCGATGAGTGGGCAGCAGCCCTGAGCGAGACCGGCGACGCCGGCCAGTCCGACATCGACGCGCTGTTGGCGGCTGACGGCGGCAGCAGTGCCGGCTCGCCCAACCGCCTGCCGATGGAAGAATTCGGCAGCTCGCCCAAGGGCAACGATGCAGTGACCCTGGACGGCCCGAACCTGGACGTGATCCTGGATATTCCGGTGAGCATCTCGATGGAAGTGGGCAGCACCGAAATCAACATCCGCAACCTGCTGCAACTGAACCAGGGTTCGGTGATCGAGCTGGACCGCCTGGCCGGCGAGCCGCTGGACGTGCTGGTCAACGGCACCCTGATCGCGCACGGCGAAGTGGTGGTGGTGAACGAGAAGTTCGGCATCCGCCTGACCGACGTGATCAGCCCGAGCGAACGCATCAAGAAGCTGCGCTGAGTGAAGCGTCTTCTGCAAGCGGGGCTGACCGGGGTCGGCCTGCTCTGGCTCGACCTGGCACTGGCGGCACAGCCCGCGGCCACGACAGCCGCGGCGACCACGGCAGCAGCCGGCAGTGCCAGCGGGCAGTTGGGCCGTCTGGTGCTGGGGCTGCTGCTGGTGCTGGGCCTGATCTTCTTTCTCGCCTGGCTGCTGCGCCGGGTGCAGAACGTGACGCCGCGTGGCCAGCAGGTCATCGAGATCGTCGGCACGCGCGTGGTCGGCCCGCGTGATCGGCTGCTGCTGGTGCAGGTGGGCAACGAACAGATACTGATCGGTCATACGCCGGGCAGCCTTACCGCATTGCATGTGCTGGCCGAGCCGGTGCAGGTACCGGCCAGCGCCCGCCAGGCTACGCCCGAATTCGCCCAGCGCCTGATGGAGCTGCTGGGCAAGGATCAAAAGGACAAGTCGTGATGGGCGCATTGCGCATGCTGTTGACCCTGCTGCTGATGTTCGCAGCGCCGCTGGCCCTGGCCGCCGACCCGCTGTCGATTCCGGCGATCACCCTGTCCAACGGGGCGGATGGGCAGCAGGAGTACTCGGTCAGCCTGCAGATCCTGCTGATCATGACGGCGCTGAGCTTCATTCCGGCGTTCGTGATCCTGATGACCAGCTTCACCCGGATCATCATCGTGTTCTCGATCCTGCGCCAGGCCCTGGGCCTGCAGCAGACGCCGTCGAACCAGATCCTCACCGGCATGGCGCTGTTCCTGACCCTGTTCATCATGGCGCCGGTATTCGACCGGGTGAACAAGGATGCCCTGCAGCCGTACCTGGCCGAGACCCTGTCGGCCCAGGACGCGGTGGCCAAGGCCCAGGTGCCCCTCAAGGACTTCATGCTGGCGCAGACCCGCGAGAGCGATCTCGACCTGTTCATGCGCCTGTCCAAGCGTACCGATATCGCCACGCCGGACGAGGCGCCGTTGACCATTCTGGTACCGGCCTTCGTCACCTCCGAACTCAAGACCGCGTTCCAGATCGGCTTCATGATCTTCATCCCGTTCCTGATCATCGACCTGGTGGTGGCCAGTGTGCTGATGGCCATGGGTATGATGATGCTGTCGCCGCTGATCATCTCCCTGCCGTTCAAGATCATGCTGTTCGTGCTGGTGGATGGCTGGGCGTTGATCATGGGCACCCTGGCCGGCAGTTTCGGTGGCGTCTAGCGCGCCGAGGAGAACAACATGACCCCAGAAGTTGCTGTCGACCTGTTCCGCGATGCGCTGTGGCTGACCACCATGATCGTGGCTGTGCTGGTGGTGCCGAGCCTGCTGGTGGGCCTGATGGTGGCCATGTTCCAGGCCGCCACCCAGATCAACGAACAGACCCTGAGCTTCCTGCCGCGCCTGCTGGTGATGCTGATCACGCTGATCGTGGCCGGGCCCTGGCTGGTGCAGAAGTTCATGGAATACATCCTGTCGTTGTACGGCAGCATTCCCCAGTTGATCGGCTGAGCGCGCGATGCTCCAGTTGACCGATGCGCAGATCGCCACCTGGGTGGCGAGCTTCATCCTGCCGCTATTTCGCATTGCCGCCGTGCTGATGACCATGCCCATCATCGGGACCAAGATGGTGCCGGGGCGCATCCGCCTGTACCTGGCCCTGGCGATCACCGTGGTGGTGGTGCCGGGCCTGCCGCCGATGCCCGAAGTCAATCCGCTGTCGCTCAGCGGGCTGCTGCTGATTGCCGAGCAGATCCTCATCGGTGCGGTATTCGGCCTGTCGCTGCAGCTGTTCTTCCAGATATTCGTGGTGGCCGGGCAGGTGGTGGCCATCCAGATGGGCATGGCCTTCGCCTCCATGGTCGACCCGGTCAACGGCGTCAACGTGGCGGTGGTCAGCCAGTTCCTGAGCATGCTGGTGACGCTGCTGTTCCTGTCGATGAACGGGCACCTGGTGGTGTTCGAGGTGATCACCGAGAGCTTCACCACCTTGCCGGTGGGCACCGGCCTGATGGTCAACCACTACTGGGACCTGGTCGGGCGGCTGAGCTGGGTGCTGGGAGCGGCGCTGCTGCTGGTGCTGCCGGCGATCACCGCGCTGCTAGTGGTGAACATCGCCTTCGGCGTGATGACCCGTGCAGCGCCGCAGCTGAACATCTTCTCCATCGGTTTCCCGTTGACCCTGGTGCTGGGGCTCGGGATTTTCTGGGTTGTCCTGGCCGACATCCTTTCCCATTACCAGGCGCTGGCCTCCGAGGCCCTGCAGTGGCTGCGTGAGCTGGCGAGGGCGAGCTGAGCATGGCAGAGAGCGAAAGCGGTCAGGACAAGACAGAAGACCCCACGGAGAAAAAGAAGAAGGACGCCCGCGAGAAGGGCGAGATCGCCCGTTCCAAGGAGCTCAACACGGTGGTGGTGACCCTGGCCGGGGCCGGTGGCCTGCTGGTGTTCGGTGGTGGCCTGGCCGAAGTGCTGATGGACATCATGCGCATCAACTTCACCCTGTCGCGCGACACGCTGATCGACGAGCGCTCGATGGGCACCTTCTTGCTGGCCTCGGGCAAGATGGCCCTGATGGCGTTGCAGCCGGTATTGCTGGTGGCGCTGATCGTGGCTTTCATCGGGCCGATCTCGCTGGGTGGCTGGCTGTTTGCCGGCGGCACCCTGGCGCCCAAGTTCAGCCGCATGAACCCGCTGTCGGGGATCAAGCGCATGTTTTCCCTGAACGCACTGACCGAGCTGCTCAAGGCCCTGGCGAAGTTCTTCGTGATCCTGATCGTGGCGCTGGTGGTGTTGTCGTCGGACCGTGACGACCTGCTGGCCATTGCCAACGAGCCGCTGGAGCAGGCGATCATCCACAGCGTGCAGGTGGTGGGCTGGAGTGCCCTGTGGATGGCCGCCGGCCTGTTGCTGATTGCCCTGGTGGACGTGCCGTTGCAGCTGTACCAGTCGCACAAGAAGCTGCTGATGACCAAACAGGAGGTGCGCGACGAGTACAAGAACAGCGAGGGCAAGCCGGAGGTCAAGCAGCGTATTCGCCAGTTGCAGCGCGAGATGTCGCAGCGGCGCATGATGGCGGCGATCCCCGATGCCGACGTGATCATCACCAACCCGACCCACTATGCGGTGGCGCTCAAGTACGACCCCGAGAAGGGCAATGCGCCGACGCTGCTGGCCAAGGGCACCGATTTCCTGGCGCTGAAGATTCGCGAAATCGCCAATGCCCACAACATCCAGGTGCTGGAATCGCCTGAGCTGGCGCGTTCGATCTTCTACTCCACCGAGCTCGAGGAAGAGATCCCGGCCGGCCTCTACCTGGCCGTGGCCCAGGTGCTGGCCTACGTGTATCAGATTCGCCAGCACCGGGCGGGCAAGGGCAAGGCGCCGGAGCCGCTCAAGGATCTGCCGATTCCGCCGGACCTGCGCCGCGATTCCTGAACCGTTTGAGCTCTTCCCGTCGGCGCCGAGGTGCCGGCCCCTTCGCTGCAGGAGCCGGCAGTGTCGGCGAAGGTCGCGTCACTGATCCAAAGTTGGAAAGCTTCTTGCAATAGCAGCGCCAAGCGCCCGCATGGCGTCAAAAGTTTGCTTGAAGAGGAATATCGGTGGATCGCTCTCAGTTAATCAACAGCGCCCGTAGCAACCTGTCCGGGCTCGGCCGGGGCAACCTGGGGGTGCCGCTGTTGCTGCTGGTGATGTTGGCAATGATGATGTTGCCGATCCCGCCGTTCCTGCTCGACGTGTTCTTCACCTTCAACATCGCCCTGTCCATCGTCGTGCTGCTGGTGTGCGTGTACGCCTTGCGCCCGCTGGATTTCGCCGTGTTTCCGACCATCCTGTTGGTGGCCACGCTGCTGCGCCTGGCGCTGAACGTGGCGTCCACGCGGGTGGTGATGCTCCACGGCCACGACGGCCACGAAGCCGCGGGCAAGGTGATCCAGGCCTTCGGCGAGGTGGTGATCGGCGGCAACTACGTGGTCGGTATCGTGGTGTTCGCGATCCTCATGATCATCAACTTCGTAGTGGTGACCAAGGGTGCGGGGCGCATTTCCGAGGTGAGCGCGCGCTTCACCCTCGACGCCATGCCCGGCAAGCAGATGGCCATCGACGCCGACCTCAACGCCGGCCTGATCGACCAGGCCCAGGCCAAGGCACGGCGTACCGAAGTGGCCCAGGAGGCCGAGTTCTACGGTTCGATGGACGGTGCCAGCAAGTTCGTGCGCGGTGACGCCATCGCCGGCCTGCTGATCCTGTTCATCAACCTGATCGGCGGCATGGCCGTGGGTATCTTCCAGCACGGCATGACCTTCGGCGACGCCGGTCGCGTGTATGCGCTGCTCACCATCGGTGACGGTTTGGTGGCGCAGTTGCCTTCGCTGCTGCTGTCCACCGCCGCCGCGATCATGGTTACCCGTGCCTCGGGCTCCGAGGAAATGGGCAAGCAGATCAACCGGCAGATGTTCGATTCGCCCAAGGCGCTGGCCGTGTCCGGCGGCCTGATGATCGTCATGGGGCTGGTGCCGGGCATGCCGCACGTGGCATTCCTCAGCCTCGGCCTGATGGCCGCGGGCGGCGCCTACCTGGTGTGGCGCAAGCAGAACCAGGCCAAGGTCAAGGCACAGCAGGAAGTGCAGCGCCAGCAGGACCTG
This sequence comes from Pseudomonas sp. PS01300, assembly GCF_029960155.1. Classification (NCBI taxonomy): domain Bacteria; kingdom Pseudomonadati; phylum Pseudomonadota; class Gammaproteobacteria; order Pseudomonadales; family Pseudomonadaceae; genus Pseudomonas; species Pseudomonas sp. PS01300. The sequence continues at coordinate 65,094 of NZ_JASCPN010000013.1, forward strand.
CTGCCGTCGCCGCAGCGTGCTCAGGAAACCAAGGAGCTGGGCTGGGACGACGTTACCCCGATCGACATGATCGGCCTGGAAGTCGGCTACCGGCTGATCCCGCTGGTGGACCGCAACCAGGGTGGGCAGTTGCTGGCGCGGATCAAGGGGGTACGCAAGAAGCTGTCCCAGGACCTGGGCTTCCTGATGCCCACCGTGCACATCCGCGACAACCTCGACCTGGCCCCCAGCGCCTACCGCCTGACGCTGATGGGGGTGATCCTGGCCGAGGCCGAGATCTACCCCGACCGCGAACTGGCGATCAACCCGGGGCAGGTGTTCGGCAACCTCAACGGCATCGCCGCCAGGGACCCGGCCTTCGGCCTGGAGGCAGTGTGGATCGATGTGGCCCAGCGCAGCCAGGCGCAATCGCTGGGCTACACCGTGGTGGACGCGAGCACCGTGGTCGCCACCCACCTCAACCAGATCCTCTACAAGCATTGCCACGAGCTGATCGGTCACGAAGAGGTACAGCAACTGCTGCAGGTCCTGGCCAAGGGCTCGCCCAAGCTGGCCGAGGAACTGGTACCGGGGGTGCTGCCGCTGTCCGGTCTGCTCAAGGTGCTGCAGGCGTTGCTGGCCGAGCAGGTGCCGGTGCGCGACATCCGCACCATTGCCGAAGCCATCGCCAACAATGCCGCCAAGAGTCAAGATACCGCCGCGCTGGTGGCTTCGGTGCGCGTAGGATTGAGCCGCGCAATCGTGCAAAGCATTGTAGGAACTGAGTCCGAGCTGCCTGTGATCACGCTTGAGCCAAGGTTGGAACAGATTTTGCTCAATAGTTTGCAAAGGGCCGGGCAGGGTCAGGAAGATGGTGTTCTTCTTGAGCCGAGCATGGCCGAAAAGCTTCAGCGTTCGTTGATCGAGGCCGCCCAGCGTCAGGAGATGCAAGGGCAACCTGCAATCCTGCTGGTCGCAGGACCCGTTCGACAGATGCTGTCGCGTTTTGGCCGCCTGGCTGTACCGAATTTGCATGTTTTGGCGTATCAGGAAATACCTGACAACAAGCAAGTTACCATCGTTGCCACAGTAGGCCCCAACGGCTGAGGTAGTGGGATATGCAAGTTAAGCGTTTTTTCGCCGCTGATATGCGTCAGGCCATGAAGCTGGTTCGTGATGAGCTGGGGGCAGAGGCCGCCATCATCGGCAACCGACGGATTGCTGGCGGTGTCGAGCTGACGGCGGCGCTGGACTACAAGCTGTCCGCGCTTGCGCCGCGGGTGCCGAACGTCGAGCTCGAGGACGAACTGCGCAAGACCCAGTCGCGCATCGTCACCGCGCAGGCCGAGCTCAGCAGCCGGGTCGAAGGCGAGGAGGGCAACCGCCAGTTGTTCGCCGGCCTGCCGCTGACCGCCTCCGAGCCGCTGGTAGAGCCGCAGGTCGAGGCCCCCGTGCGGCCTCAGGCAGCGGCCCCGGCGCCGGTCGATCAGCGTCTGTTCGACTCCATGCGCTCGGAGCTCTCGGGCCTGCGCGAGCTGCTCGAAGTGCAGCTCGGCTCGCTGGCCTGGACCCAGCTGCAGGGCAGCAAGCCGCACCAGGCCAACCTCTGGCGCCGTCTGCAGCGTATCGGCATCGCCGGGCCGCTGGCCCGCGAGGTGCTGGACATCACTGCCGACATCGAAGAGCCCCGCCAGGCCTGGCGCATGCTGCTGGCGCACCTGGCCCGCATGATCCAGGTGCCGGAAATCGAGCCGATCGAAGAGGGCGGTGTGATCGCCATGGTCGGCCCGGCCGGCATGGGCAAGACCACCACCCTGGCCAAGCTGGCGGCGCGCTATGTGCTCAAGTACGGCGCGCAGAACATCGCGCTGGTGAGCATGGACAGCTTTCGCATCGGCGCCCAGGAACAACTCAAGACCCTGGGGCGCATCCTGAATGTGTCGGTGACCCACGTCGACCCCGGCCAGTCGCTGGCCCAGGCCCTGGACCCTCTGCTGCGCAAGCGCGTGGTGCTGATCGATACCGCCGGCCTGCAGGCCAGCGACCCGGCACTGCGCATGCAGCTCGAAACCCTGGCCGGGCGCGGCATCCAGGCCAAGAATTACCTGGTGCTGGCCACCACCAGCCAGAAGCAGGTGCTGACCGCTGCCTACCACAGCTACAAGCGCTGCGGGCTGGCCGGTTGCATCCTGACCAAGCTCGACGAAACGGCGTGCCTGGGCGAGGTGCTGAGCCTGGCCATCACGCATGAGTTGCCGGTGGCCTATCTGACCGATGGGCCGCGCATTCCGGACGATCTGCACTTGCCGCGCCGGCACCATCTGGTCAGTCGCGCGGTCAGTGTACAAATGCAGGACGATCCCAGCGAAGAGGCCATGGCCGACATGTTCGCCGATCTGTACCACAGCGACGGCAAGCGTGTCGGCTGAGGTAAATGTGTATACGTTGCAAAGTACCTACATCAATGGTCTGCCAGGCATTTTTCAGGTGTTGAAAGCGCAGCCAGTCATGTGGCCTCGGTCTAAGTAAGACAAGGTAAAGAACAAACATGGGCAGCATGCATCCCGTACAGGTGATCGCCGTGACAGGCGGCAAAGGTGGCGTCGGCAAGACCAACGTGTCAGTGAACTTGTCATTGGCGCTGGCTGAGCTTGGCCGTCGGGTCATGCTGCTGGACGCCGACCTGGGCCTGGCCAACGTCGACGTCTTGCTCGGCCTGACCCCCAAACGCACACTGGCCGATGTCATCGAGGGCCGCTGCGAGCTGCGCGACGTGCTGCTGCCGGGGCCTGGCGGGGTACGCATCGTGCCTGCGGCCTCCGGCACCCAGAGCATGGTGCACCTGGCGCCGGCCCAGCATGCCGGGCTGATCCAGGCGTTCAGCGAGATCGGCGACAACCTCGACGTGCTGGTCATCGACACCGCGGCCGGCATCGGCGATTCGGTCGTCAGCTTCGTGCGCGCGGCCCAGGAAGTGCTGCTGGTGGTGTGCGACGAGCCCACGTCCATCACTGACGCCTATGCTCTGATCAAGCTGCTGAACCGCGATTACGGCATGAACCGTTTCCGGGTGCTGGCCAACATGGCACAAAGCCCTCAGGAAGGTCGCAATCTGTTCGCCAAATTGACCAAGGTCACGGATCGCTTCCTGGATGTCGCCTTACAATACGTCGGTGCTGTGCCCTACGACGAATGTGTCCGCAAGGCAGTGCAGAAGCAGCGAGCAGTCTACGAAGCCTTTCCGCGTTCCAAGTGCGCGCTGGCCTTCAAGGCCATTGCTCAGAAGGTCGATAGCTGGCCGTTGCCTGCCAACCCGCGTGGTCATCTGGAGTTCTTCGTCGAACGGCTGGTGCAACCGACCAGTGCGGGACCAGTGCTATGAGTGCAAGCGGCTATCGGATGTACAGCAAGGCTTCGCGTGATGCCCAGTACGAGCTGATCGAGCGGTACGCACCCTTGGTCAAGCGCATTGCCTATCACCTGCTGGCGCGTCTGCCAGCCAGTGTGCAGGTGGAAGACCTGATCCAGGCCGGCATGATCGGCCTGCTCGAGGTCTCCAACAAGTACGACTCCAGCAAGGGTGCCAGTTTCGAGACCTATGCCGGTATCCGCATCCGTGGGGCCATGCTCGACGAGGTGCGCAAGGGGGATTGGGCGCCGCGTTCGGTACACCGCAATACCCGCATGGTGAGTGACGCGATTCGTGCAATTGAAGCAAAAACCGGTCGTGATGCTAAAGATCACGAGGTTGCTGCCGAACTTCAATTGAGTCTCGATGATTATTACGGGATTTTGAACGATACCTTGGGCAGTCGCCTGTTCAGTTTCGACGACCTGTTGCAGGACGGCGAACATGAAGGCCTGCACGAGGACGGCGCCAGTGCCCAGCTCGAGCCATCGCGCGATCTGGAAGACGAGCGCTTTCAGGCAGCCCTGGCGGATGCAATCGCCAACCTGCCCGAGCGCGAGCGCCTGGTGCTGGCGCTGTACTACGACGAAGAGCTGAACCTCAAGGAAATCGGCGAGGTGCTGGGGGTCAGCGAGTCGCGTGTCAGCCAGTTGCACAGCCAGTGCGCCGCACGCTTGCGCGGTCGCCTGGGGGAATGGCGGGCGCGTTGAGCAGCCGTTCCATACAGTCGTGAAATGTAGTGCCCGAATTGATTGAATGCGCGTTCAGCGCTGAGCGCGTTAAAGACTGCTTGGAGGTCTAATTGAACAAAGACATGAAAATCCTCATCGTCGACGATTTTTCGACGATGCGGCGGATCATCAAGAACCTGTTGCGTGACCTGGGCTTCACCAATACCCAGGAAGCCGACGACGGCAACACCGCGTTGCCGATGCTCGAAAGCGGTCACTTCGATTTCCTGGTGACCGACTGGAACATGCCCGGCATGTCCGGTATCGACCTGCTGCGCAAGGTACGTCTGGATGAGCGCCTCAAGCACCTGCCGGTGCTGATGGTGACGGCCGAAGCCAAACGCGAACAGATCATCGAAGCCGCCCAGGCGGGCGTCAACGGCTATGTGGTCAAACCGTTCACCGCCCAGGTGCTGAAAGAAAAGATCGAAAAGATCTTCGAGCGCGTCAATAGCTGAGGTACGCCACGGGGGCGCTTATGGAGCAAAAAAGATCATCTTTGGACGACTTCGAGTCGACTCTGAAGAAACATGCCCAGGAGCTGGTCAGCAGCCTTGAAAAAGGCAGGTTCGGCGACGCGGTGCAACTGATCCATCAGCTGAACCAGACCCGTGACCTTGGCCTGTACCAGGAAGTCGGCAAGCTTACCCGCGAGCTGCACAGTGCGATCGTCAGTTTCCAGATCGATCCGCACATGCCGCAGGCCGAGGAAGTCTCGCAGATTACCGACGCCACCGAACGCCTGTCGTACGTGGTCAAGCTGACCGAGGGCGCTGCCAACCGCACCATGGACCTGGTGGAGGCAAGCACGCCGGTACTCAACGACCTCAGTGCCGAGGCGGCCAGCCTGAGTGGCGACTGGCAGCGCTTCATGCGCCGCGAAGTCGAGGCTCCGGAGTTTCGCGAGCTGGTCAAGCGCGTCGACAGTTTCCTGACGCACAGCGCCGAGGGCAACCGCAAGGTCGCCGGCCATCTCAACGACATTCTTCTGGCTCAGGACTACCAAGACCTGACCGGCCAGGTGATCAAGCGCGTCACGGCACTGGTCACCGAAGTAGAAAGCAATCTTCTGAAGCTCGTGTTGATGGCGAGTCAGGTCGACCGGTTCGCCGGCATCGAGCATGACCACGACCAGCTGCGTGCCGAAAAAGATCAAGAAAAACATCCGACTCGGGGTGAAGGACCACAGATTCATGCCGATAAACGTGAAGACGTTGTGTCCGGTCAGGACGATGTCGACGATCTGCTGTCCAGCCTGGGTTTTTAGGGAGCACGTTTAATGAGCTTCGGCGCCGATGAAGAAATCCTCCAGGATTTTCTGGTAGAAGCCGGCGAAATTCTTGAGCAACTGTCCGAGCAACTGGTCGAGCTGGAAAGCCGCCCGGATGATGCCGACCTGCTCAATGCAATTTTTCGCGGTTTTCACACTGTAAAAGGGGGCGCCGGCTTCCTCCAGCTCAATGAGCTGGTGGAGTGCTGCCACATCGCCGAAAACGTCTTCGACATCCTGCGCAAGGGTGAACGACGTGTGGACGCCGAACTGATGGACGTGGTCCTGGAAGCCCTGGACACCGTCAACAGCATGTTCGGCCAGGTGCGCGAGCGCACCGACATCACCGCAGCCACTCCGGAACTGCTGGCCGCCCTGGCGCGCCTGGCCGAACCTGCCGGTGCCGAAGCGGCGGCGCCTGCGCCTGCGCCGGTGGCGGCGGCGGCGGTTGCCGAGCCGGAGCCTGAAGCCGAGGCGAGCGGGGGTGATATCACCGACAGCGAGTTCGAGCAGTTGCTCGACTCGCTCAATGCCGCCAAGGCCCAGGCCGAGGCGCCCGAGCCGGTGGCCGTGGACGCTGCCAGCGATGAAATCACCGACGCCGAGTTCGAGTCGTTGCTGGACCAGTTGCATGGCAAGGGCCAGTTCGCCCCCGACAGCGTGGCGGCGGCATCTGCTGCTGCACCTGGCGCGGACGCGGCGCCCAGCGGTGATATTACCGACGATGAATTCGAAGCACTGCTGGACCAGTTGCACGGCAAGGGCACCTTTGCCGCCGATGCACTGCCCGGCGCTGTAGCGGCCGCCGCACCGGCCGCTGCCGCACCCGCAGCGGCGGGTGACCATATTTCCGAACACGAATTCGAGGCCCTGCTCGACGAGTTGCACGGCAAGGGCAAGTTCGCGCCCGACGCCGTCAGCGGCGCTGGCGCTGCCAGCGCGCCTGCTGCTGCGGCGACGGTTGCGGCCAAGCCGGCGGCCAAGCCCGCAGCGGCAGCCGCTGCACCGGCACCGGCACCGGCCAAGGCCCCCGCCCCCGCGCCGGCCCGTCAGGCGGCTCCCGCTGCCGACAAGCATCCGGCCAGCGAGGCCGAGACCACCGTGCGGGTCGACACTGCGCGCCTGGACGAGATCATGAACATGGTCGGCGAACTGGTGCTGGTGCGTAACCGCCTGGTGCGCCTGGGCCTGAACAGCGGCGATGAAGCCATGTCCAAGGCCGTCTCGAACCTGGACGTGGTGACCGCCGACCTGCAGACCGCGGTGATGAAGACCCGCATGCAGCCGATCAAGAAGGTCTTCGGGCGCTTCCCGCGTCTGGTTCGCGACCTGGCCCGCCAGCTCAAGAAAGAGATCAACCTGGAGCTGGTCGGCGAAGAGACCGACCTGGACAAGAACCTCGTCGAGGCCCTGGCCGACCCGCTGGTGCACTTGGTGCGCAACGCCGTCGACCATGGCGTGGAAACCCCGGAAGAGCGCGAAGCCGCCGGCAAGTCGCGCAATGGCAAGGTGATCCTCGCTGCCGAACAGGAAGGCGACCACATCCTGCTGTCGATCTCAGATGACGGCAAGGGCATGGATGCCAATGTCCTGCGCGCCATTGCGGTCAAGCGCGGGGTGATGGACAAGGACGCCGCCGATCGCCTCAGCGAAAGCGACTGCTACAACCTGATCTTCGCCCCGGGCTTCTCGACCAAGACCGAGATCTCCGACGTGTCCGGTCGCGGTGTGGGCATGGACGTGGTCAAGACCAAGATTTCCCAGCTCAACGGCTCGATCAACATCTACTCGACCAAGGGCCAGGGCTCGAAGATCGTCATCAAGGTGCCGCTGACCCTGGCGATCATGCCGACCCTGATGGTGATGCTCGGCAACCAGGCCTTCGCCTTCCCGCTGGTGAACGTCAACGAGATTTTCCACCTGGACCTGTCGCGCACCAACGTGGTCGACGGCCAGGAAGTGGTGATCGTGCGTGACAAGGCCTTGCCGCTGTTCTACCTCAAGCGCTGGCTGGTCAGCTCGGCAGCCCACGAGGAGCAGCGTGAAGGCCACGTGGTGATCCTGTCGGTGGGTACCCAGCGCATCGGCTTCGTGGTCGACCAGCTGGTGGGCCAGGAAGAGGTGGTCATCAAGCCGTTGGGCAAGATGCTGCAGGGCACCCCGGGCATGTCGGGCGCCACCATTACCGGTGACGGGCGCATTGCGCTGATCCTCGACGTGCCGAGCATGCTCAAGCGTTACGCCGCTCGGCGTATCTGATCCCGGTGGCGTGGCCAGGTGGCCGCGCCCCGTAATGGAGTGTTTATGGTAGTCAAGGTCCTGGTGGTGGATGATTCCGGTTTTTTCCGCCGCCGTGTCTCGGAAATTCTTTCAGCGGACCCGACTATCCAGGTGGTCGGTACCGCGACCAACGGCAAGGAAGCGATCGATCAGGCGCTGTCGCTCAAGCCCGACGTCATCACCATGGACTATGAAATGCCCATGATGGATGGCATCACCGCCGTGCGTCATATCATGCAGCGCTGCCCCACGCCTGTACTGATGTTCTCCTCGCTCACCCACGAAGGCGCCCGCGTCACCCTCGATGCACTGGACGCCGGTGCGGTGGACTACCTGCCGAAAAACTTCGAGGACATCTCGCGCAACCCCGAGAAGGTCAAGCAGATGCTGTGCGAAAAGGTGCATACCATTTCGCGCAGCAACCGCCGTTTCAGCAGCTATGCCAGCCCGGCACCGGCGGCAGCGCCTGTACCGTCGCACAGCGCCGGCAGCAGCGCCCCGGCAGCGTCCATGCGCGCCGCCCCGGTTGCCCCGCAAGCCCCTGCGCGGGCCGCTGCACCCAGCTCGCCGGCGCCCAAGCGCAAGGCCTACAAGCTGCTGGCCATCGGTACCTCCACCGGTGGTCCGGTGGCGCTGCAGCGCGTGCTGACCCAGCTGCCGGCCAACTTCCCGGCGCCGATCGTGCTGATCCAGCACATGCCGGCGGCCTTCACCAAGGCCTTCGCCGAGCGCCTGGACAAGCTGTGCCGCATCAGCGTCAAGGAGGCCGAGGACGGCGACGTGCTGCGCCCCGGCCTGGCCCTGCTGGCACCGGGCGGCAAGCAGATGATGGTCGACGGGCGCGGCACGGTGAAGATCCTGCCAGGTGACGAACGCCTCAACTACAAGCCCTGCGTGGACATCACCTTCGGTTCGGCGGCCAAGTCGTATGGCGACAAGGTGCTGGCCGTGGTGCTGACCGGCATGGGCGCCGATGGCCGCGAAGGCGCGCGCCTGCTCAAGCAGGGCGGCAGCCAGGTGTGGGCCCAGGACGAAGCCAGCTGCGTGATCTATGGCATGCCCATGGCCATTGCCAAGGCCAACCTGGCCGATGCGGTGTACGGCCTGGACGAGATCGGCCGGCACCTGGTAGAGGCGTGCATCTGATGGACGTGTTGAGCCTTATCGGGATCATCCTGGCGTTCGTCGCCATCGTTGGCGGCAACTACCTCGAAGGCGGCCATCTGTCGGCGCTGATCAATGGCCCGGCGGCGCTGATCGTGATCGGCGGGACGCTGGCGGCCTCGCTGCTGCAGGCCCCCATGAGCGCGTTCAAGCGCGCCCTGCAGATCGTGCGCTGGATCCTCTTCCCGCCGCGGGTCGACCTGGCCGGCGGTATCGACCGGGTGGTCAACTGGAGCCTCACCGCACGCAAGGAAGGCCTGCTGGGCCTTGAGGGCGTGGCCGATGCCGAGCCCGACCCGTATGCCCGCAAGGGCCTGCAGCTGCTGGTCGACGGCGCCGAGCCCGAAGCCATCCGCAGCATCCTCGAGGTGGATTTCTACACCCAGGAAAGCCGTGACATCCAGGCCGCCAAGGTGTTCGAGAGCATGGGCGGCTATGCGCCGACCATCGGCATCATCGGCGCGGTGATGGGCCTGATCCACGTGATGGGCAACCTGGCCGACCCGACCCAGCTGGGCAGCGGTATCGCCGTGGCGTTCGTGGCCACCATCTACGGCGTGGCCAGTGCCAACCTGATCCTGTTGCCGATCGCCAACAAGCTCAAGGCCCTGGCCATGCGCCAGTCGCGCTATCGCGAGATGCTCCTGGAAGGCTTGCTGTCGATTGCCGAAGGCGAGAACCCACGTTCAATCGAACTGAAGCTTCAGGGCTTCATGGAGTAAGCCATGGCCCGTCGTCGTCAACCCGAGGAACATGAAAACCACGAACGCTGGCTGGTGTCGTATGCCGACTTCATCACCTTGCTGTTCGCCTTCTTCGTGGTCATGTATTCGATTTCCTCGATCAACGAGGGCAAGTACAAGGTCATCTCGCAGGCGCTGATCGGCGTGTTCAACGATCCCGAGCGCAGCATGAAGCCGATTCCGATAGGCGACGAGCGCCCCCTCAGCGTCAAGCCGGCCGAACCGCTGATCAAGGACAGCGAGCAGGTCGATGCGGGCCTGGGGCAAAGCTCCAGCGACCCGCTGCAGACCATCGCCGACGATGTGCGCGATGCCTTTGGCGACCTGATCAAGTCCGACCAGATGACCGTGCGTGGCAACGAACTGTGGATCGAGATCGAGCTCAATTCCTCGCTGTTGTTCGGCAGTGGCGATGCCATGCCCAGCGACAAGGCGTTCGACATCATCGACAAGGTGGCGCACATCATCAAGCCGTTCGCCAACCCGGTGCACGTCGAAGGCTTCACCGATGACCAGCCGATCCGCACGGCGCAGTACCCGACCAACTGGGAGCTGTCGTCGGCACGGGCGGCGAGCATCGTGCGCCTGCTGGCGATGGAAGGGGTCAACCCGGCACGCATGGCTTCTGTGGGCTACGGCGAGTTCCAGCCCATCGCCAGCAATGCCAGCCCTGAAGGGCGCGCGCAGAACCGCAGGGTGGTGCTGGTGATCTCGCGCAATCTGGAGGTGCGCCGCAGCCTGACCGGTACCGGCAGCGCCAATGCCACACCCGATGCGGCGCTCAAGCGTGCTGGCACACAAACTGCACCGCCAGCCGTAGCACCGACGGCCGGGCGCAATCCCGTCAATTCCCCGTCGTCGACCCTTTAATCGATCCCGGCAGGGTCCGACCCGACCGGGAGGAAGCAGCGCAATGAGAGTCTGGGCAGTAGCCAATCAAAAAGGTGGTGTCGGCAAGACCACCACATCCATCGCCCTGGCCGGCCTGCTGGCCGAGGCGGGCAAGCGCGTGGTCGTGGTCGACCTCGACCCGCACGGGTCCATGACCAGCTACTTCGGTCACAACCCGGACACCCTCGAGCACAGCAGCTACGACCTGTTCCTGCACAAGGGCACGGTGCCCGAAGGGCTGCCGGGCCAGCTGTTGCTGCCCACCAGCGACGAGCGCATCTCGCTGCTGCCTTCGAGCACCGCCCTGGCGGTGCTCGAGCGTCAGTCACCGGGCCAGAGTGGCCTGGGCCTGGTGATCGCCAAGAGTCTGGCGCAGCTGTGGCAGGATTTCGACTACGCGATCATCGACAGCCCGCCGTTGCTGGGCGTTCTGATGGTCAATGCGCTGGCTGCCAGCCAGCAACTGGTGATCCCGGTGCAGACCGAATACCTGGCGGTGAAAGGCCTCGAGCGCATGGTCAGCACGCTGAGCATGGTCAATCGCTCGCGCAAGCAGGCCTTGCCGTACCACATCGTGCCGACCCTGTTCGACCGCCGCACCCAGGCCTCGATGGGCACCCTGCGGGTGCTGCGCGACGCTTATCCCGAGACCATCTGGCAGGGCTACATTCCGGTCGATACGCGCCTGCGCGACGCCAGCCGTGCCGGGCTCACGCCGTCGCAGTTCGATGGCAGGAGCCGTGGCGTGATTGCCTACCGGGCATTGCTCAAGCATCTGCTGGCGCAGAATGCCGTTGCGCAGGTGGCCTGATGAACAGCCCGCAGCAGGTCACCATAAAGCCTCAACTGGCCTTGCAGTCGTACCTGGACGGCCTGTTGCAGGAGGCCACCGAAGAGCTGCAGCCATTGCCCCTGGCGGTGGCCGAACGCGTCGCAGTGGCCCCGGCCCCGGTGGTCGTCACGGCGCCTGAAGCGATCGACGAGTTCCAGGCAGCAGTGCTCGAAGAACAGGCCCGTGACGCCCGGCTCAAGACCGCAGCGCCGGCATTCGCCGAGCCGACGCGGCTGGTCATGCCGGTGATGGCGCCACCGGTGGTGGCCAAGGTGGTGGAGGCGGCCCCGGTGGTCGCCCCGGTCATCGCCGACGTGCCAACCCCGGTCGAGCCGCTGGTGCAGGTGCACCTGCCCGCAGCACCGGACCAGCCGGTGCCGCCGTTGACGGACGACGGTCGCCCGGCCTGGGCCGCCGAGCCGTTCGAATGCCTGCTGTTCGACGTTGCCGGGCTGACCCTGGCGGTGCCGCTGGTGTGTCTGGGCTCGATCTACTCGCTGGCCGGCCAGGAGCTCACGCCGCTGTTCGGCCAGCCCGAGTGGTTCCTGGGCATCCTGCCGAGCCAGGCGGGCAACCTGAAGGTGCTCGACACGGCGCGCTGGGTCATGCCCGACCGCTACCGCGACGACTTCCGCCAGGGGCTGCAATACGTTATTTCGGTACAGGGCTACGAGTGGGGGCTGGCGGTGCATCAGGTCAGCCGCTCGCTGCGCCTGGACCCGAGCGAGATCAAGTGGCGTAGCCAGCGTGGGCAGCGCCCGTGGCTTGCCGGTACGGTCATCGAACACATGTGCGCGCTGCTGGATGTCGCCGAGCTGGCCGAGCTGATCGCCAGCGGCGCCGTCAAGCAGATGCACGGTACGCATAAATAATCGGTCGCAACTGCCGCGACCGCACTGAGTACACCGCCGAGAACGGCTTTTGAGGGTTAGGGGAATGAAAAACATGACTGCGCAGGGTTCCGACGATCCGATTCTGCAGTGGGTAACGTTCAAGCTGGACAACGAGTCCTACGGCATCAACGTGATGCAGGTCCAGGAAGTGCTGCGCTACACCGAAATCGCTCCGGTGCCGGGCGCGCCGAGCTATGTGCTGGGCATCATCAACCTGCGCGGCAATGTGGTGACCGTGATCGACACGCGCCAGCGCTTCGGCCTGATGTCTGCCGAAATCTCCGACAACAGCCGTATCGTGATCATCGAGGCGGACAAGCAGGTGGTCGGCATCCTGGTCGATAGCGTGGCCGAGGTCGTGTACCTGCGTCAGTCGGAGATCGAGACCGCGCCGAATGTCGGCAACGAGGAATCGGCCAAGTTCATCCAGGGCGTGTGCAACAAGAACAACGAACTGCTGATCCTGGTCGAGCTGGACAAGATGATGACCGAGGAAGAGTGGTCCGAGCTGGAGAATATCTGAGTTGATTCTCGAGGGTGCTGTCATATTTCTGGCGCTGGTCTGGATCCTCAGCCTGTGGCTGTTCTACGGCTACAGCAAGCGCCAGCGCGAGCTGGCCTCGCAGCAGGCTCAGGGCGATGCGCTGCGTGACCAGCGCATCAAGGACCTGGCCAAGCGTGTGGACGATTACCAGAACGGTACGGTGCGCATGGGCGACGCGTTGCACGAGCTGCGCGCCGTGGTGGCGCCGTTGCCGGACAAGCTGATGCAACTGGAGCAGCGCGACCCCAACAGCCTGTCGTTCGCCCAGGCGGCGCGGCTGGTGGGCATGGGCGCCAGCGTCGACGAGCTGACCCAGTCCTGCGGCCTGACCCAGGCCGAAGCCGAGCTGATGAGCAAGCTGCACCGCAGCTGATGCAAGGCACCCGGCCTGCGCGGCGTCAGTCCGGCGCAGGCAGGCTGTACAGGTTCGGGGTAATGTCGCGCTCCTGCGGGGCGTTGTCCACGAACCCCTCCGGCACCTGGCCCTTGAGCTGCCAGGCGAAGGCAATGATCTCGGCGATGGTCAGGTACAGCGCCTCCGGGATCTGATCGCCCAGCTCCATGCGCGCCAGCAGGCGTACCAACTCGGCATTTTCGTAGATCGGCACTTCGTGTTCGCGGGCAATGGCCAGGATCGCCTCGGCCAGCTCGTCGTCGCCCTTGGCGCTCAAGGTCGGGGCCTGCTGGCCGTCGTAGGTCAGGGCAATGGCCTGACGTGGCGGGGTCTGGTTCATGCGTTTTCATCCACCCAGCGTTGTTCCAGATGCGTACGCGGCCCCTGTGGCGGCGTACCGTGATGGCACAGCAGTTCACCGACGTTGAGCCCGCGCTCCACCAACCGCGCGCGCAGCTTGCCGAGCTGGCTGTCGATCAGTTGCGCGGTGCTCGGCAGCTCCGCCCACAGCTGGCTGGACAGGTTGCCCTGGCTGATCTGCGCCTGCACCTGCAAGGGCCCCAGCGGGCTGAGGTCGAATGCCAGCTCCACGCGCCAGAGCATCTCCAGCGGGTCGCGCTGTTCGCGTTCCGGGTCGGCCTGCTGCTCGGGGGTTTCCTCGCGCTGCAGCTTCACTTGCAGCGGCATGAACTCCTGACCATTGCGCACCGGTATCTCCAGTTGCCAGGTGGTCTGCAGGTTGCCGTCGGCGGTGGTGCGGGTTTGCTCCAGGCCAGCGAGCTGGTGGCTCTGCAGGCGTGAAATGGCTGCCGCTGCCAGGCGCAGCAGGTGTTCCAGGTCGCCTTCTTCGTCGCCACTTTGCAGCAGCCGCGAGGGCAGCGGAAAGCTTCCCGGGGCCGGGCGCGGGCTTACCTGGCCGAGCATGCCCAGGGCGTTGCGCACCATGCCCGGCAGCACCTGGGCCAGGGTGCTGGCGGCCACGGCCGGGTTGAACTGGGTGCTGCCGGGGAGGCCGGGCAGCAACTGCGCCACCAGCCGGATCACCTGGGCCTTGAGGTCGGGGGCGAGGGCGGCGGGGGCGCCAGCCAGCAGTTTGGCTTCCAGAAACGCGCCGCTGTTGTTCAGGGCCTGGGCCAGGCCCTTGGCCGTGCCGAGCTGTTCCATGTCCGGCAGGCTGGCCAGCAGGGTGCTCACGCTGGCCCGCACATCGGCCGGCAGGCGCTGCTCGGCGCTCATCTGTTGCAGGCTGGCGAGCAGGCCCGGCAGCGAGGCCTGGCGGCTCAGCTGCGCGCTCAGGTGCTGGGTGATCGCCAGTTGTTCCTGGCGCCCGCTCAGGGGCACGAAGCTGATCGACTGTTCACCCTGTACCCGTGCGCTGAGCAGGCTGCCCAGCGCCAGTGGCCGAGGGCTGTCGATGTTCAGGGTGGCGCCGGCCTGGGCGGTGTTGAGCAGGGTCACCAACGAGCGGAACAAGGCCGGCTGCCCGGCGGCCTGGGGCAGCGCCTGGGTGGTCAGCACCTTGCCCTGCAGCAGGGTGCCCGGCGGCAACTGGCGGGTGTCGAGCTGGGTGAGGGTGGCCACGTTGCGCGCGATGGCCTGCTGCACGGTGATGCTCAGGTTGCCGGCATTGGGCTGGCTGACCGTCAGCTCGCTGCCCTGGGGCAGGGGCTGGCTGGCGCTGGTCTGCACGGTAGTCTGGCGCCCGTTGGTCTGGGTCAGTTGCAGCAGCAGCTGGAAGTCCTGACCGACCTGGCGCAACGACAGTACCTGCGCCTGCGCGGTCTCGCCCGGGGCGAGCAGGGCAGGCTGGGGTTGCAGCAGCTTGAGCAGTTCGCCGGTCATCGCCGCGCTGCGCGCCTGGGGGTTGGCCAGGGCCTGCGGGCCAAGGCTGTTGATTTCGCCTGTCATCACGTTGCAACCTGTGGAAATAGCCCTCTTTGCAGTAGGACATGCCATGTATAATGCCGCCCGTTCCTGGCGGGTGCGCACGTCCTGTGGCGTGCCCGATGCGACCGGCCATGCCGTACAGCTGTTGCTCAGTATAACGGCCAGGCCCGGACCGACTTGAGACCGAACCATAAGGCGAACCTGTGACCCCTCGACTCGAAGCTGTGGGCCTGGCCTGCGAGCGCGACTGGCGAATGCTTTTCGAACACCTCGAACTGCACCTGGCGGCCGGTGACATGCTGCAGATCAGCGGCCCCAATGGCAGCGGCAAGACCAGCCTGCTGCGCCTGCTCAGCGGGTTGATGCGGCCCACCAGCGGTGAAATCCGCCTGGACGGCAAGCCCTTGGCCGAGCAGGGCAGTGAACTGGCCAGGATGCTGCTGTGGATCGGTCATGCGGCCGGCATCAAGGACCTGCTCACCGCCGAGGAAAACCTGGCCTGGCTGTGCGCCCTGCATCAGCCTGCCAGCCGCGAGGCGATCTGGCAGGCACTGGCGGCCGTGGGCCTGCGCGGCTTCGAAGATGTTGCCTGCCATACCCTGTCGGCCGGCCAGCAGCGCCGCGTGGCGCTGGCGCGGCTGTACCTGGACAGCCCGCCGCTGTGGATTCTCGACGAACCCTTCACCGCCCTCGACAAGCAGGGCGTGGCCCAGCTCGAAGCGCACCTGGCGGCGCATTGCGAGCGCGGCGGCATGGTCGTGCTGACCACCCACCACACGCTGGCGCAGACGCCGTCCGGCTACCGAGAACTGAACCTGGGGCAGTACGCGGCATGAGTGTGTTCGTTCATTTGCTGCGCCGAGAAGCGCAGGTGCTGTGCCGCCGTCCGGCCGAGCTTGCCAACCCATTGGTGTTCTTCGCGATCGTGATCGCGTTGTTCCCGTTGGCGGTCGGGCCGGAGACGCAATTGTTGCAAAACTTGTCCCCTGGGTTAGTCTGGGTGGCCGCCCTTTTATCCGTTCTGCTCTCGCTGGACGGGCTGTTTCGCAGTGATTTCGAGGACGGATCCCTCGAGCAGTGGGTCCTTTCGCCGCACCCCCTGGCGCTTCTGGTATTGGCAAAGGTGCTGGCACACTGGGCCTTTTCCGGCCTGGCACTGGTATTGTTGTCGCCGCTGCTGGCCCTGATGCTCGGTTTGCCGGTGCAATGCCTGCCGGTACTGCTGGCCTCGCTGCTGCTCGGTACCCCGGTACTGAGCCTGCTGGGTGCAGTGGGCGCAGCCTTGACCGTGGGTTTGAAGCGCGGTGGCCTGCTGCTGGCACTGCTTATTTTGCCGTTATATATCCCGGTGTTGATCCTGGGCAGTGGCGCCTTGCAGGCGGCACTGCAAGCTATGCCGGCGACCGGTTACCTGCTCTGGCTTGGCAGCCTGACCGCCCTTGCAGTAACCCTGGCACCCTTTGCAATAGCGGCTGGCCTGAAGATCAGCGTCGGCGAATAATGAGGTCTGGGCCCCGCCCAGCAAAGACCCTGGATGTACCGTGATGAAAAGCAGCGCAATAAGCTGGACGTGGTTTCACAAGCTGGGTTCACCCAAATGGTTCTATGCCATCAGCGGCCGCATGCTGCCGTGGCTGAGCATCGCCGCCATCCTGCTGATCGCCGTGGGCGTGGTCTGGGGCCTGGCCTTCGCCCCGCAGGACTACCAGCAGGGCAACAGTTTCCGAATCATCTACATCCACGTGCCGGCGGCCATGCTGGCGCAGTCGTGCTACGTGATGCTGGCGGTGGCCGGCGTGGTCGGCCTGGTCTGGAAGATGAAGATCGCCGACGTGGCACTGCAATGCGCCGCGCCCATCGGCGCCTGGATGACCGTGGTGGCCCTGAGCACCGGTGCCATCTGGGGCAAGCCGACCTGGGGCAGCTGGTGGGTTTGGGATGCACGACTAACGTCGATGCTGATCCTGCTGTTTCTGTACTTCGGTCTGATTGCCCTGGGCCAGGCGATCAGCAATCGTGAGAGCGCGGCCAAGGCCTGCGCGGTACTGGCGATTGTCGGCGTGATCAACATTCCGATCATCAAGTACTCGGTGGAGTGGTGGAACACCCTGCACCAGGGCGCCACCTTCACCCTCACCGAAAAGCCGGCGATGCCTGCCGAGATGTGGCTGCCGCTGCTGCTGACCGTGCTGGGGTTCTATTGCTTCTTCGGGGCGGTGCTGCTGTTGCGCATGCGCCTTGAAGTGCTGCGGCGCGAGGCACGCGCCAGTTGGGTCAAGGATGAAGTGTTGGGCCACCTGGGGCGGGAGACCGCACGATGAGTTTTGCCAGCTTCAATGATTTCCTCGCCATGGGCCATCACGGCCTCTATGTCTGGTCGGCCTATGGCATCTGCCTGCTGGTGCTGGCCATCAATGTTGCCGCGCCCGTACTGAGCAAGCGCCGGTATCTGCAAGAAGAAGCGCGCCGCCTGCGCCGGGAGAAGTCCAAGTGAATCCGCAACGCAAGAAGCGTCTGTTCATCATCCTCGGCCTGCTGGTGGGTGTCGGCGTCGCCGTCGGCCTGGCCCTGAGCGCGCTGCAGCAGAACATCAACCTGTTCTATACCCCTACCCAGATCGCCAACGGCGAAGCCCCGCTCGATACCCGCATCCGGGCTGGCGGCATGGTCGAGGCCGGTTCCCTGCAACGCTCCGGCGACTCGCTGGACGTACGTTTCGTGGTCACCGACTTCAACAAGTCGGTGCCCATCACCTACCGCGGCATCCTGCCCGACCTGTTCCGTGAAGGGCAGGGCATCGTCGCCCTGGGCAAGCTCAACGCCGAGGGCGTGGTGGTGGCCGACGAGGTGCTGGCCAAGCACGACGAAAAATACATGCCGCCCGAGGTCACCAAGGCCCTGAAGGAAAGCGGCCAGGTGTCCACCGACGGCGGAGCCAAGCCATGAATGCTGCACTGATGATTCCCGAGCTGGGCCAGTTGGCGATGATCCTGGCCATCTGTTTTGCCGGCGTTCAGGCCAGCGTGCCGCTGCTCGGCGCCTGGCGGGGCGACAGCCTGTGGATGAGCCTGGCACGCCCGGCGGCGTGGGGTCAGTTCGCCTTCCTGGCGTTTGCCTTCGCCTGCCTGACTCATGCCTTCATGACCGACAACTTCTCGGTGGCGTATGTGGCCAGCAACTCCAACAGCGCCTTGCCCTGGTACTACAAGTTCAGCGCCGTGTGGGGCGCCCACGAAGGCTCGCTGCTGCTGTGGGCGCTGATCCTGGGCGGCTGGACCTTCGCCGTGTCGATCTTCTCGCGCCAGTTGCCGCAGGTGATGCTGGCCCGGGTGCTGGCGGTGATGGGCATGATCAGCGTGGGCTTCCTGTCGTTTCTGATTGTTACCTCCAACCCGTTCCAGCGCCTGCTGCCGCAGGTGCCTGCCGATGGTCGCGACCTCAACCCCCTGCTGCAGGACATCGGCCTGATCGTGCACCCGCCGATGCTCTACATGGGCTACGTGGGCTTCTCGGTGGCCTTCGCCTTCGCCATCGCCGCCTTGCTCGGCGGGCGCCTGGACGCGGCCTGGGCACGCTGGTCGCGGCCCTGGACCATCGTGGCCTGGGCGTTCCTGGGCATCGGCATCACCCTGGGCTCGTGGTGGGCCTACTACGAACTCGGCTGGGGTGGCTGGTGGTTCTGGGACCCGGTCGAAAACGCCTCGTTCATGCCGTGGCTGGTGGGCACCGCACTGATCCACTCGCTGGCCGTCACCGAGAAGCGCGGCGTGTTCAAGAGCTGGACCGTGCTGCTGGCGATCGCTGCATTTTCGCTGAGCCTGCTGGGCACCTTCCTGGTGCGTTCCGGCGTGCTGACCTCGGTGCACGCCTTTGCCGCCGACCCTGAGCGCGGCGTGTTCATCCTGATCTTCCTGCTGTTCGTGGTCGGCGGTTCGCTGACCCTGTTCGCCTTGCGCGCCCCGGTGGTCAAGAGCCAGGTCGGGTTCGCCTTGTGGTCGCGGGAAACCCTGCTGCTGGCCAACAACCTGGTGCTGGTGGTGGCGGCCTCGATGATCCTGCTGGGCACCCTGTACCCGCTGGTGCTCGATGCACTGACCGGGGCCAAGCTGTCGGTGGGGCCGCCTTACTTCGATGCGCTGTTCATCCCGCTGATGGCCCTGCTGATGGTGGTGATGGCGGTCGGCGTGATCGTGCGCTGGAAGGACACCCCGACGAAATGGCTGGTGAGCATGCTCACCCCGGTGGCGATCGGCAGCGTGGTGCTGGCACCCATCGGCGGGCTGCTGGTGGACGACTTCGACTGGCAGGTACTGACCACCTTCGCCCTGGCGGCGTGGATCCTGCTGGCCGGCGTGCGCGACCTGCTCGACAAGACCCGTCACAAGGGCCTGCTCAAGGGCATGCGCGGCCTGAGCCGCAGTTACTGGGGCATGCATGTGGCACACCTGGGCATCGCGGTATGCGCCCTGGGCGTGGTGCTGTCGAGCAACAACAGCGCCGAGCGCGACCTGCGCCTGGCGCCGGGCGAGTCGATGGAACTGGGCGGCTACCAGTTCGTGTTCGAAGGCGCCAAGCATTTCGAAGGGCCGAACTTCACCTCCGACAAGGGCACCGTGCGCGTGCTGCGGGACGGTCGTGAAATCAGCGTGCTGCACCCGGAAAAACGCCTGTACACCGTGCAGCAGTCGGTGATGACCGAGGCCGGCATCGATGCCGGTTTCACCCGCGACCTGTACGTGGCGCTGGGCGAGTCGCTGGACAACGGCGCCTGGGCCGTGCGCGTGCACGTCAAGCCGTTCGTGCGCTGGATCTGGCTGGGCGGCCTGCTGACCGGCCTGGGCGGCCTGATGGCGGCGATGGACAAGCGGTATCGGGTCAAGGTGAAAAGCCGGGTACGTGAAGTACTGGGCATGTCGGGAGCAACTGCATGAAGCGTTGGATCATGGTGCTGCCGCTGGCGGTGTTTCTGCTGGTGGCGGTGTTTCTGTACCGGGGCCTGTACCTGGACCCGTCCGAGCTGCCCTCGGCGATGATCGGCAAACCCTTCCCGGCGTTCTCGCTGCCGACCGTGGAAGGCGACCGGACCCTGACCCGCGACGACCTGCTGGGCAAGCCGGCGCTGGTCAACGTGTGGGCCACCTGGTGCCCTTCGTGCAAGGTCGAGCACCCGGTGCTGAACAAGCTGGCCGAGCAGGGCGTGGTGATCTACGGGGTCAACTACAAGGACGAGAACGCGGCTGCGATCAAGTGGCTGACCGAGTTCCACAACCCCTACCAGATCGGCATCCGTGACGAGCACGGCACCCTCGGCCTGGACCTGGGTGTGTACGGCGCGCCGGAGACCTTCATCATCGACGCCAAGGGCATCATCCGGCACAAGTTCGTCGGCGTGGTCGACCAGACCGTGTGGCGCGAGCAACTGGCGCCGCTATACCAGGGCCTGCTCGACGAGGCCGGCCAATGAGGCGCTGGCTGGCAGGCGCGCTGCTGGGCCTGAGCATCGCCGGCGTGGCCCACGCGGCCATCGACACCTATCAGTTCGCCGACGACGCCGAGCGCGAGCGTTACCACGTGCTGACCAAGGAACTGCGCTGCCCCAAGTGCCAGAACCAGGACATCGCCGACTCCAACGCACCGATTGCCGCCGACCTGCGCCGCGAGATCTTCCGCATGCTCGGCGAAGGCAAGGACAACCAGCAGATCATCGACTTCATGGTCGACCGCTATGGCGACTTCGTGCGCTACAAGCCGGCCCTGACGGCGCGTACCTGGCTGCTGTGGTTCGGCCCGGGCATCCTGCTGCTGGGCGGCTTCGGCATGCTGGCGCTGATCGTGCGCAAGCGCCGTACCCAGGCGGCGGGCGGCACCGTCGACCTTTCCCCCGAGGAGCGTGAGCGCCTCGCCAAACTGCTGGACAAAGAACGCACCCATGACTGAATTCTGGCTTCCCGCAGGCCTGCTGTTACTGGTAGCCCTGAGCTTTCTGCTGATCCCGGTGTTGCGCGTGCGTCGTGCGCAACAGGAAGAAGACCGTACCGCGTTGAACGTGGCCCTGTACCAGGAGCGCGTGGCCGAACTGCAGGCCCAGGGCGAGGCCGGTGTGCTCACCGCCGAGCAACTGGACCGTGGCCGCGACGAGGCCGCCCGCGAATTGCTGGCCGACACAGACAACGCCGAACCCGACCGCAGTGCGCGCCTGGGCAAGACCTTGCCGCTGCTGGCCGCGGTGCTGGTGCCGGTGATGGGCCTCGGGCTGTACCTGCACTTTGGCGCCAGCGACAAGGTCGAGCTGACCCGCGAGTTCGCCCAGGCGCCGCAGTCGGTGCAGGAGATGACTTCGCGCCTGGAACGTGCGGTGCAGGCCCAGCCAGACTCGGCCGAAGGCCTGTACCTGCTGGGCCGTGCCTACATGGCCCAGGAACGCGCCACCGATGCTGCCAAGGCCTTCGAACGCGCTGCCGCCCTGGCCGGGCGTCAGCCTGAGCTGCTTGGGCAATGGGCGCAGGCGCTGTACTTCGGTAACGGCAAGCAGTGGACAGCGCAGATGCAGGCGTTGACCGACGAAGCGCTCAAGGCCGATCCGGCGGAAGTCACCAGCCTGGGGCTGCTGGGTATCGCCGCGTTCGAGGACGGGCGCTACCAGCAGGCCATCGACTACTGGAACCGTCTGATTGCCCAGCTGCCCGAGGGCGATGCCTCGCGTGCCGCGCTGCAGGGCGGCATCGAGCGGGCTGGCGAACGGCTCAAGGCCGCGGGCCAGGCGCCGGCCACCAGCGCACGCCTGACGGTGCGGGTCGAGCTGGCGCCGGCGCTCAAGGACAAGGTGCGTCCTGATGACAGCGTGTTCATCTTTGCCCGCGCCAGTTCCGGGCCGCCGATGCCGCTGGCGGCCAAGCGCGTGACCGTGGCCGACCTGCCGATCGAGGTTCAGCTCAGCGACAGCGATGCGATGATGCCGAACATGAAACTGTCGAGCTTCCCCGAAGTCCAACTGGTTGCGCGCGTCTCCCGTGCCGGCCAGCCGACCAAGGGTGAGTGGATCGGCCGTGGCAGCCCGCTGGCCAGCAGCACCGAGGCGCCGCAGCACCTGACCATCGACAGCCCGGACCCGTAGAGAGCTCACTATGAACAGCATCGCACGCCTCACCCTGATCGCCCTGGCCGTGGGCTTGAGTGCGTGTACGGTGCATCGGCCCAGCGAGCCCACCGTGCCGCCGATCGAAACCCTGCCGCCGACCGGGCCGGTGATCAAACCGGTGCCGGGGCCCAAGCCAGGTACCCCGGCCACGCTGCCGACGCCCAAGCCGATGCCACGCACCTCGGCAAGCTTCGCGCCGCCGCCGGGTGGCGCCAGCCACTGGGACCCTAAACTCGGGGTGTACGTGCTCGAAGGCAAGACCAACACCTTCTACCGCCAACGCACCTACTACCGCTTCAGCAATGGCTGGAGCTGGGCCACCAGCCCTGACGGCCCCTGGCAGGACACCGACAGCAGCGGCGTGCCGGGCGGCCTGGGACGGGCTTTCGCCCAGTAAGCCCAAGCCGGCATAATGCCCCTTTTTGCGAATGGCCAGGGGGCAGGGCATGACACACAAGGTACTGGTGCTGGTAGAAACGGTGGATGACTACCTGCCCTTGCTCGAACAGGCCGGCTTCGAGCTGATTCGTGCACAGACCCCGGCCCTGCGTGCCGAGGCCATCGCCCGCCACGGCGGCGCAATCGATGCGGTACTGACCCGCGGGCCGCTGGGCTTGCGGGCCGACGAAATCGCCGCCTTGCCCCATCTGAAAATCATCTGCGTCATCGGCGCCGGCTACGAGGAAGTGGACCTGGCAGCGGCTGCTGCGCGTGGCATCACCGTGACCAATGGCGCCGGTGCCAACGCCACGGCGGTGGCCGACCATGCCCTGGCGCTGCTGTTCGCCATCGTGCGCGATATTCCCCGTGCCGATGCCACCACCCGCCAGGGGCAGTGGAACCGTGTGATCAGCCCGTCGCTGAGCGGCAAGCGCCTCGGGGTACTGGGCCTTGGCGCGACGGGGTTGGCGATTGCCCGGCGTGCGGCGCTGGGCTTCGACATGCAGGTCAGCTACCACAACCGCCGGCCACGCACCGACGTGCCCTACACCTGGTGCGAAAGCCCGCTGGCGCTGGCGGGTGAGGTGGACTTTCTGATCGTTGCCACCCCGGGCGGGGCCGGTACGCGCCACTTGGTCGACGCGGCGGTGCTGGACGCACTGGGGCCTCAGGGTTTTCTGGTGAACATTGCGCGGGCCAGCGTGGTGGACACCGATGCGATGGTGGCGGCGTTGCGCGAAGGGCGTATTGCCGGGGCCGGGCTGGATGTGTTCGATGCCGAGCCTGAAGTGCCGCAGGCACTCAAGGCGCTGGACAACGTGGTGCTGACCCCGCATGTGGCCGGACAGTCGCCGGAAGCGGCGCGCGATACGGTGGCGCTGGTGCTGCGCAACCTTCAGGTGTTCTTTGCCGGGGAACCGGTGTTGACCCCGGTGACGGCGTAATCCGCTGTAGGAGCCGGCCTTGCCGGCGAAAGGGCCGGGGCCGACTGCTGCTAGACTTCAGCCCTACCGCTCACCGCAAGGACCCTGCACCATGTCCCAACCCCAGGAAAAACACGGCAGTTGCCTGTGCGGCGCCATCCATCTCAGCGTCAGCCTCGACAACGCCAGTGTCAGCGCCTGCCATTGCAGCATGTGCCGCAAATGGTCCGGTGGCCCGTTGATGGTGGTGCACAGCACCCAGACCCTCAGGCTCAGCGGCGACACCCCGCGCATCTACGATTCCTCCGAGTGGGCCCAGCGCGGCTTCTGCGGCACCTGCGGCACCCACCTGTTCTATCGCCTCAAGGCCGGCGGCTTCGACGCCGTGCCGGTGGGCGTGCTCGATGGCGAGAGTGACTGGGCGCTGGAACTGCAGATCTACATCGATCAGAAGCCGGGTTACTACTGCTTCGCCAACCAGACCCGGACCCTCACCGGCGCGGAGGTGGAAGCGCAGTTCAGTTGAGCGCCAGCAACCAGTCCCTGAACACCTGGGCCGCCGGCGAGCACACACGCTGCCTGTCGTGCACCAGGTAGTCGGCCTGGCCGGTGTGCACGACGAACTCCGACACCGGCCGCACCTGCCCGCTGGCGATGCGCTCGCGGGCCATGAACTCCCAGCCCAACCCCACCCCCATGCCCTGCATCACCGCGTCGAACACCAGGGTGATCTGATTGAATGTCACCGCATCGGCCGGCGCCTTGTAGCGCACCCCCAGGTGCGCGAACCAGTCGGGCCAATCCAGACAGTTCCAGGCCGAGGCATCCAGCTGGATCAGCGGCAGGGCCTGCAGCGCCGCCAGCGAATCGGCTGGCGGCAGGGCCCGCTGGGTGCTGACGATGGGGTAGATGCATTCATCGAACAGCTTGTCGGCCTGCAGTGAACTCCAGCGGCCATGGCCGTACAGCACGCCGAAGTCATAGTTGCCCACCACGCGTTCATCCATCTCGTTGCTGGCATGGATGTTAACTGTCAGTTCGGGGTGCTGTGCGTTGAAGCGCAGCAGCCGCGGGAACAACCAGTACTGTGCCACCGCATGGGTGCAGATCACGCTGACATTGCGGCTGCCGTGCCCGCTCTTGAGGCGCAATACGTTGGCCAGCAGGCTGTCGAGCATCGGCTCGACGATGGCATTGAAGCCACTGCCGGCGGCGGTCAGGGTGATGCCGCGGGCGCGGCGTTCGAACAGCGGCGCACCCAGGTGTTCTTCAAGCAGCTTGATCTGTTTGCTCACCGCGCTCTGGGTCAGCGACAGCTCGGCGGCGGCGCGGGTGAAGCTGCCGGTGCGTACCACCGCCTCGAAAGCGATCAGGGTATCCAGCGGGGGCAGGTGACGGCTGAAGCGGCTCATTGCGGTGTCTTCGGTTCAGGGAATGGCTGGATGGTAAACCCGGTGCTTTGCGCTTTAAAGGTATTCCCCATGGGAATGCCTGCATGCCGAATGATCTTTTGCCTGGACGCCTGCATTTGGCTAGCCTGCCTGCTCTGAAAAACGAGGAGCAGGCAAGTGAAACGGGGTGTGGCGTATGCCGGCGTGGCCGGTGCGATGTGGGGCATGGTGCTGATGGTGCCGCAACTGCTGCCGGAGTTCAGCCCGGTGCTGCTGGCCTGTGCGCGGTTCGTCCTGCTGGGGGCGGTATCGCTCGCGCTGCTGCTGCCAATGCGCAAGGCGCTGCGTCAGCTCGAACGGGCAGACGTGTGGATGCTGGCGCGCCTGGCGCTGATCGGCAACCTGCTGTACTTCATGTGCCTGGTGGCGGCGATCCAGCGCCTGGGCGTGGCGCCGGCATCGCTGATCGTTGGTGTGCTGCCGCTGACCATCACCCTGTACGGGCGCAATGACAGCGGCGCGGTGGCCCTGTCGCGCCTGGCCGGGCCGTTGGCGCTGATCCTGGCGGGCATGCTGTGCATCAACCTGCAGACCTTCGCGGTGGAGCCGGGGGCGGTGCAGGACAAGCTCGCCGGGCTGCTCTATGCGCTGGCCGCGCTGGCCTGCTGGACCTGGTACGCCACCTACAACAGCCGCTATCTCAAGCAGTGCCGGCACCTGGACAGCCATCAGTGGTCGGTGCTCACCGGGGTGGTGACCGGCGTGTTCAGCCTGGTGCTGGTGGCGCTGCTGTGGGTGTGGCAGCCGCAGCAGTTGCAGGTGCAGGCCACTGCTGAGCGCTGGCAGCTGTTCTGGGCGTTCAGCCTGGGTTGCGCGCTGTTTGGCTCGTGGCTGGCGGGGGTGTTGTGGAATGCGGCAGCCAAGCGCATGCCGCTGACCCTGAGCGGGCAGTTGATCGTGTTCGAGACCCTGTTTGCCTTGCTGTATGCGTTCATCTGGCGCCAGAGCGGGCCGAACCTGCTGGAGGGCGCGGCGATCGTGCTGGTGGTGGGCGGGGTGTGCTGGTCGATGCGCCAGCACGAGCCGGTGACAGCCGGCGCCACCTCATGAGCCGAGTTCGCTCCCCACAGCCTTGCAAAACACGGCCATTGCTGCGAAAACGCATCGGCAGAAAACGTCCCATAGCCGTCAGAGATCACCCATGAGCAACGAACTTCAAATCATCGACCTCCAGTTGGGCGACGGCAAGGCGGCCGTCAAGGGGGCGCTGATCACCACCCAGTACACCGGCTGGCTGGACGATGGCAGCGTATTCGATTCCTCCCACCAACGCGGCAAGCCGTTCCAGTGCGTGATCGGCACCGGCCGCGTGATCAAGGGCTGGGACCAGGGCCTGATGGGCATGCAGGTGGGCGGCAAGCGCAAGCTGATCGTGCCGGCGCACCTGGGTTACGACGCGCGCAGCGTAGGCAGCATCCCGCCGAATTCGACCCTCACCTTCGAGATCGAGTTGCTCGAGGTCCTCACCCGCGACGATTGAGGGCTGAGTAATTCTCATTACAGTCTTTGGCCCTGATGCCGATAACAGCCTGTCTCTCACCCGAAGCAAGGACATTTTGCGTGCTGCGTACTTTCTGTTTTCTTTTCCTGGCCTGCCTCGGCCTTACCGGTTGCTACTCCTTCACACCGGTGGGCCCGATCGGCGAACCGGTCACCGTGGCCGACAACACTGCACAGCGGGGCGCCCAGATCGCCGACGTGGCCATCACCGCGCCCGACCTCAAGGATGACGTGCGCCTGAACATCAGCCGCCAGCTCACCGCACAGATCAGCCACTACGTCGACCGCGGCGAGTACTTCACCAAACTGGTGGAATTTCCCGCCACCCTGGGCGAGCAGGATGTAGTGCTCAAGTTCACCATCACCTCGCTCAAGGGCAAGCGCACCACGCACCCCGGTTACGTTCCCGGCGCGTTGGTGACGCTGACGTTCTGGATCTGGTTCAACGGCCCGATCTATGTCGACAAGTACGACCTGGCCGGCGAGCTGGTGATCGAAGACCGCGACGGCAAGCGCCTCACCCGCGTCACCGAGCAGGTCAAGCTCGACAACAATGTCGGCCTGTACGACAACGACTATGCCAACGGCAGCCTGGGGGGCGTGCAGTTGCGTCAGCTGATCACCAGGTTGCTCGACACCGCGACGGCTGCCCCGCAATTGGCCACTCACTGAAAGGAATTCAACCATGCGTCATTGCCTAATGGCCCTGTTGCTGGCCCTCAGCACGGCCCTGACCGGCTGCATCAGCTACTCCCAGCACCAGTTGCCGGTGGTCGAAGCCTGGCCGCCGCTGCCTGCCGCCGATGCGGCGCCCGCGCACAAGACCGCCTATGTGCGCTTCAACACACTGTACGAGTTCAACGGCCAGCCGCGCGCCAGCAACGCCAACCTGATGCGTTTCGAAAAGACCCTGGTGCAGAGCTATGAACAGAGCGAGCGCTTCACACGGGTGACCAGCGAGAAGGTCGACTCCGACGTGTACGCCTACGTCACGCTCAGGAACAACGAGCAAGGCAACGTGCTGGCGGCGACGCTGACCGGTGCGACGCTGTTCATCATCCCGTCCACCTTCGACAACACCCTGACCCTGGAGACGCTGTACAAGGACCGTGAAGGCAAACTCATCGGCAAGGTCAGCAAGAGCGAAACCATCACCACCTGGATGCAATTGCTGTTGATCTTCGCGGTGCCGTTCAACGATTCGGGCGATGCCATCATCGAGCACCTGAGCCGCAGTTCGGTTGAAGAAGCGATCCGGCGCAAGCTGATCTGAGCGTCATCATCGCGAAACATCCCTGCGCCAGACTGGCGCTGGCTCAAGGCAGAGCCGGCACGGATGAACCAAACGGGTTTGCGACACTCTCAAGCACGCCCGTTTCCACGGATGGAACGACAGACAGGGATCACCCCGCAGCCTCGGCTGCGGGGTGGCACAGGCGGGTCAGCCTCAACCCTATTTGTCGCAAAGAGCCCGTGCCATGAAGTTGCCCTCCTTTTTTCGGCGTTATCGCCCTGCGCTGTTTTCCGTTCCGCTGGTCGTCGGCGCCACCCTGCTGACCTTCGAAGCGCTCGAAAGCCGAGCCCAGCCGGTGGACGGCACCCAGACCCTGGTCTTCCTGCGCCATGCAGAAAAGCCCGGCGAAGGCCTCGGGCAACTGAACTGCCAGGGCCTCAACCGCGCCCTGGACCTGGCCACTCTGCTCCCGGAAAAATTCGGCCCCGCCGACTACGTGTTTGCCGCCAACCCCAGCCGCGAAGTGGAGGAGGGCAGCAACGACAATGCCTACAGCTATATCCGTCCGCTGATGACCATCAGCCCGAGCGCGATCAAGCTCGGCCTGCCGGTGAACATCGACTTCGGCGCCAACGACACCGGCGACCTGGCCGACGAGCTGCTGCAGGACAAGTACCGCAACGCCACGGTCTACACCGCGTGGTCACACGGCTACCTGCCCGAGCTGATCAACACCGTGGCCGGCAAGGCGCTGGGCGAAAAACGCACCATCACCGACGACTGGGACGGCGAGGATTTCGACTCGCTGTATGTGCTGACCCTGACCTGGCACGACGGCAAGGCCAGCCTGCTCAGCCGCAACTACAAGCAGGGGCTGGACAACGGCGACCTCGCCTGCCCGAGCTGAGGGCTAGTTCACCACCTCGAAGCGTGCGCTGGCCTCGCGCCACTCGAACGTCTTGCCCAGGCAATACGGGCTGGAAGGGATGAGCACCTGGGTGGCGCCACCCTGAAGGCGTACCTGGACGGTGTCGATACCCTTGCTGCGACAGCCCGGCACCTTCACCTCCAGCGTCTGCTGCAGCTTGCCGGTGGCTTTGTCCATTACCTGGATGGTTTCGAGGGCGGCATAGTCCATGTCCATCGGCAACTGGAAGTAGAAGCGTTCGGTGGACGCGGCCTGGGGCAGTACCGCGCCCGGCGAGGGTGTCTGCAGGCCGATGTCGGCCACCAGCTTGAGCGTGAAGGGCAGCTGCTTGCCGCTGGCGTAGGCGGTCCAGGTGCCTTGCAGCGGCTGGGCACGGCTGCTGAAATCGGCTTTCTGGAAATGCAGGCGCGCGGTGGGCAGGCCGCCGCTGTCCAGTTCGTCCATGGCGAAGTTGTAGGTATCGGTGTTGCGCGTGGGCTTGAGCCGGATCGGCGTGTGGTAGCGCTCGTAGTAGTAGATACCGGTCACGTAGTCGTTGGTGCGCTCGATCACCAGCGTCACCGGCAACCCGCCGAGTTTGCCCTGGTACACGGAATGGTAGGCCAGGGCATTGGCGCTCAGGCACAGCAGCAGGCAGGCGAACAGGGTACGAAACGGCATCAGAAAGGCTCCACGCTGTGGCGTTGCCACACCAGTTGCTTGGGGTCGACGAAGTGGTAGTACTGCCAGTCGCTGGTCCCGGTGTCGTAGTTGCTTCCCTGGCGCTGGGCTACCCAGCCGGGGGCGGGGAACTTGAGCGCGCCCTTGTCGCCCAGCGCTTCGAGTTCGGTGTGGCGTTGGTAGGTATTGCTGGTGGGCTGGTACAGGTAGAACTGGTCCGGCTCCTGGTTGGCGCCGCCGGTGGCGCGCTGGCCGATGGGCGAGGCCCTGAAGTCGATGATGCCGTCACCGTTGTAGTCGGCGAAGGTCAGGGTGCGGGTGCCGTTGAACGCCAGCGCCAGGTTGTCCAGCACCTGCAGTGTGCTGCCGCTGGCGAGGTCGATGATGGTGATGCGATCTACCTTGCCGGTGTATTCGCCCTCGGCCTTGCTGGCGTGCACGTAGAAGCTCTTGCCGCGGTTCTGCGGCTGTTGCAGCAGCTCGCCTTGCCAGCTGGAGCGCTGCTCGTCGCTGAAGCGGGTCTGGCGCGTGAGGCTGAAGGGCACGCGTTCGCGGGTGCGCAGGTCGATCCATTCGCCACTGAAGTCGCGATCGTGCGTGAACACGAAGGGGCGCACCCGCAGTGCTGCGGCGGGCATGCGCGGGTTGTCCATGATGTTGATCAGCAGTGGCACGTCCTTGCTGTAGGGCGTCACTTCCAGTGGCTGGCTGGTGTGGTGCTCGGTGTCCAGCAAGTAGCCTTGCACGTACTCGTACTGCGAGGTGTATTGCAGGGCGACCTCGACCTTGCGCTCGCCGAGGGTGCCCTGGTACAGGTTGATCGGGTCGGTGGCGTGGGCGCTGGTGAAGGCCAGCGCCAGGCCCAGCATGCAGAGGGGCCTTGGGAAAGCGAACATGGTGACGGTGCGTCCTTGCGGGAGAGGGGCGCAAGGCTAGCATATGTGTGGAACGTGCCGTTGCTCTGCGAATCCCGCGCCGCCCGCCAGTATGGCGCTTATGCCATCGGCGGCAGCCGTCGCTTCACCGGGCTTTTCTTGACGATGGCGGTGTTGGTTTCGGCGTGGCTGTTGAGCTTGTCGAGCAAGGTGTCGAGCTGCTCCATCGAGCGTACATGCAGGCGCGCGATGAAGCAGTCGTCACCCGTGACCTTGTCGCACTCGGTGAACTCGGGGATGGCGATGATCTGGCGCTCCACCTCCTGCAACTGCCCCGGCAACGGACGAATGCGCACGATGGCCTGCAACTGGTACCCGAAGCTGCGCGGGTCGATGTCGACCGTGTAGCCCTTGAGCACGCCGCGTTCTTCCAGGCGACGCAGGCGCTCGCTGACGCTGGGCGCCGACAGCCCGCTCAGGTGCGCCAGCGCCTTGAGCGAACGCCGCGAGTCTTCCATCAGCGCCTTGATCAACAGCTGGTCGATATCGTCAGTCATGCAATCCTCGTCAGGCAGATCAATGAAATTGCCTTGATAAAAAAGGCAAGGCTTGAGTCTAGCCTTGTTTTTGCTATGGAGTGCCCTGGCTTCTCGCTCGCATAATCTGTCCATCGTCTGGGAGGTGAGAGATGGACAATTCAATACGCCGTGGGTCGTTGGAAATGGTCGCCGCGATGCTGATATCCGGCACCATCGGCTGGTTCGTGCTGGTGTCGGGGCAACCGGTGCTGGACGTGGTGTTCTGGCGCTGCGTGTTCGGCGCCGGCACGCTGTTGCTGGTGTGCGCCGTGCTGGGCTTTCTGCGGCCGGGCATCCTCACACGTGCCAGCTTTGTCCTGGCGGTACTCAGCGGGGTGGCCATCGTGGGCAACTGGGTGCTGCTGTTCGGCTCCTATTCACGGGCCTCGATTGCCATCGGTACGGCGGTGTACAACGTGCAGCCGTTCATGCTGGTGGGGCTGGCGGCGGTGTTTCTGGGTGAAAAGCTCAGTGTGCCCAAGCTGTTCTGGCTGGGGGTGTCGTTTGCCGGGATGCTGGCCATTGTGAGTGCCCACGGCAGCGGGCAGGGCAGTGGCGAGGATTACCTGCTGGGCATCGCGCTGGCGCTGGGCGCGGCGTTTCTGTACGCGGTGGCCGCGCTGATCATCAAGCGCCTGAGTGGCACGCCGCCGCACCTGATCGCGCTGATCCAGGTGAGCACCGGTATCCTGCTGCTGGCGCCCTTTGCCAATACCGGCGGCCTGCCGGGCACTGCGGGGGCGCTGGCCAGCCTGGTGACGCTGGGTATCGTGCACACCGGCCTGATGTACGTGCTGCTGTATGGCGCCATCCAGAAATTGCCGACCGCGTTGACCGGGGCGCTGTCGTTCATCTACCCGATTGCGGCGATCTTCGTCGACTGGTTCGCCTTTGGCCATCGCTTGAGCGCGCTGCAATGGCTGGGGGTGGCAGCGATTCTGCTGGCGGCTGCCGGCATGCAGCAGGGCTGGTGGTGGAGGGCGAGCGGCAAGCTGCACGCCACAAGCGACAAGTAAACAGGCGCCCGGCGCAAACTTGTCGCTTGCTGCGTGAAGCTTGCCGCTAAAATAGCCCTTTTTGTCCCAGTGAATCCTGCCATGCCGATTGCCACCCTTCACGCCCACCTGCTCGGTGCCCTGAACCCTGCGCCTGCCGAAACCCGGCGCCTGTTCCATGGGCGCGGGCGCTGCTGGCCGGGGCTCGAACAGATCACCGTGGACTGGCTGCAGGGCGTGCTGCTGGTCTCGCTGTTTCGCGAACCGCCCGAAGGGCAGCTGGCCACGCTGGAGCAGATGCTGCGCACCCTGGCCGCCAGCCCTGGCTGGCCCGGGCAGGCGATCCTGATTCAGCACCGCTACCTGCCCGAGAGCCCCGGCCAGTGGTTGCTGGGCGAGCCGAGCGAGCACCGCGTGATCGACGAGGATGGCCTGCGCTATCAGCTGGACCTGGGCCTGAAGCAGAACACCGGGCTGTTCCTGGACATGCGCTATGGCCGGCGCTGGGTGCGCGAGCAGGCGGCGGGCAAGCGGGTGCTCAACCTGTTCGCCTACACCTGCGGGTTTTCGGTGGCAGCGATTGCCGGGGGGGCCGAGCAGGTGATCAACCTCGATATGGCGCGCTCGGCCCTGAGCCGCGGGCGCGACAACCATCGGCTCAACGGGCATGACCTGGGGCGGGTGGGGTTTCTGGGGCATGAGCTGTTCAAGTCATGGGGCAAGGTGCGCAAGAGCGGGCCGTATGACCTGATCATCATCGACCCGCCGACGTTCCAGAAGGGCAGCTTTGTGCTGACCCAGGACTACAGCAAGATCTTGCGCCGCCTGCCGGAGCTGTTGAATGAAGGCGGCACGGTGCTGGCGTGCGTGAACGACCCGGCCATCGGGCCTGACTTTCTGATCGAGGGGATGGCAGCCGAGGCGCCGGGGCTGGTGTTCGTGGAGCGTCTGGCCAACCCACCGGAGTTTGCGGACAGTGATCCGGTGGGCGGGCTGAAGGCGCTGGTGTTTCGCCAGGGGTGAATCTGTTGTGCCAGTGCTGGCCTATCGCGGGTCAAGCCCGCTCCCACAAGGATTGGCGCTAACCCTGTGGGAGCGGGCTTGACCCGCGATGCGATCCGAAGGCTAGCGCCGTAAACGCCGCCCC